>NZ_JAAELD010000245.1 GCF_024227015.1 Moraxella sp. | reverse complement strand
TGAATCAAACCTCTGAGGTTTTTTTAGTATAAGTAGGTTGGGTTAGATTTTTTTGCGCCGCAAAAAAACGTAACCCAACACAGGGCGATTTATTATGTAAATGTCGGGTTACGTTATCACGCGACGCTTGATAAGCTAACCCGACCTACCATACTACCATACTGAGGTTTTTAAGTGAATTTTGAATCAAACCTCAGAGGTTTTGAAAACCTCAGAGGTTTTTTAGCAGGCAAGCTCCTTTGGGTGTGAGTCGGTATTTTTGCTGAGGACTGCGGGGCGAGTTCGGCTGTGTCATCTCGATCAGTTTAGCGACAAGTGCAGGCTTAAGATAATTCATTCTGAAAGTCTGGCGATGATTCAAATTCAAGCGAGCCATCAGCTCGGTAGCCTTGAATGCTTGACTGGTGTTTAGTAGGTATAACAAGCGTTTTACTTGGTCGGTTACTTGGTCGGTTACTTGGTCGGTTGATGCCATTTCCTCCATCGCTGTTAGCAAGGCTTGCAACATAAACTCAATAAAGGGCGTAGAATTAGCTGCATGATCTGAATTGACCAAAGCTTGATAATAGTCGGCTTGCCTATCCCGAATCACGGTTTCCACCGGCAAATAAGCCAAAACCGGCTTCCACTGACTCAAAATCAATGTTTGCCACAATCGCCCCACGCGCCCATTGCCATCTACAAAAGGATGAATAAACTCCAACTCATAGTAAAATACACAACTCACAATCAAGGGGGAAACTTGCTCAGATTTCAACCAGTAAAAAAGTTCAGCCATTAACCTTGAAATTTGGCTGCACGGTGGTGCCATATGCACCAAGTTTTCGCCCCGACAAATACCCACACCACGAGTGCGGAAAAAACCAGGATGATCCAATAAACCCGCCATCAGCACGGCATGAGCTTCTAGCAAATGATCACAGCTATCTGCTTGCCATTGATTCATTTTGTCGTATGCGATAAACGCATTTCGTACTTCCTGAATTTCTCGTGGCGAACCCAGTACGCGCTTGCCATCTAACAAAGCGGTGATCTGTTCCAAACTAAAGGTATTATTTTCAATTTCTAATGAAGCCTGAATGGTGCGAATACGATTACTCCGCCTAAGCGATGGAGAATCTGACATCTCCAATGCCGCCCAACGCCCTAGAACCTCGCCTATCTTCTCGACCAAATGAAGGATGTCAGGGGTAATGTCAAAGG
>NZ_JAAELD010000244.1 GCF_024227015.1 Moraxella sp. | reverse complement strand
TTATATTAACACTTCGGGCAAAATCGTTATTCCTCTTCAATATGATTATGCTTGGGACTTTTCAGAAGGCTTGGCAGCAGTGGAGCGAAACGACAAATTGGGGTATGTTGATAAGGTAGGTAATGTCGTTATTCCCATTCAATATGATTTTGCTTGGGACTTTTCAGAAGGCTTGGCAAAAGTAACACAAAATGAGAAATACGGGTTTATAGATAAGACAGGCAAAGTGGTTATTTCTGTTCAATATGATGAAGCTGGTAGTTTTTCAGAAGGTTTGGCAAGAGTAGGTCAAAACAACAAACGCGGTTTTATCGATAAAACAGGTAAGGTTGTGATTCCTATCCAATATGATGATGCTTTGAATTTTTCAGACGGTTTGGCAGGTGTCAAACAAAATGACAAATGGGGCTTTGTTGATAAAGCAGGTAAGGTTGTAATTCCTTTTCAATATGATGATGTTCGGGGGTTTGAAAATGGTATGGCCGAAGCATTACTAAATGGCGAAATCATTTTTAGTGAACCCTTTTATATCGACAAAACAGGTAAACGCATTGATTGAAATAAAGCACCCAACTGGGTGCTTTTTAAGTCACTTCAACAGCCACAGTATCGCCATCGGCAACCACACCGCCGTTACCAAGCCATTAATGGCAAGCCCGAAGGCGGCGTATCGCCCTGCGGTGGGACTGATGGTCCATGCTTCGACCGTACCAATGGCGTGGGCGACCAAGCCAAGCGCCAAGCCTTTTGCTCTGTCGTCCGTGATGTTTTTAAACAAAATACGGCACACTCCCGCCCCCAAAATCCCCGACACGATGATGATAAGGTTCGCCATGACAAGTGGCGCATCGATGATCTGAGCGACCGACAAGCCCACAGGCGTGGTCACCGAACGCGTGGCGAATGACAGAATCGTGTCCATATTTAGCGCGAACAGATAGGCAAGCAGCATCGGCACGATCGCCCCAACCAGGCTTGCCATGACGACAACGATGGACAGCTTCTTGACAGGTAAGCCTTTAAAATCCATGCCTGCAAGCGGCACAGCAAGTAGAACAGTGCTATATCCAAGCAAGCGATCAAAGACAGGCTTGGCATTGGCATAGTACGTATTATAAGGCAGCTGAATGACCATGAGAATAAGGAGTGTCAGCACGATGGCGATGATGATCATCGGTATGCCACGAAAATATCGGTTGATATATCGCAAGACATACTTCGCCCCGATGTGAGCGATAAGCGTAACGACAAAGGCGATTAGAATGGTGGTGCTGTCAATGGTGATGTTATCCATGGCTCACCCCTTTGTCCTTGGCAGCGTTGTCTTGGTTGTCATTTTTTAGCCATTTTTGGGATAATTTGGCAAACGCCCACAACGGTATCACGGTGCTAAGGATAATAACCGCCGACACGGCAAGCAAATCCGAACCAAGCCCAAACAGCAAAATCCCCGCCCCCGCCGATACAGGCAAAAACGCAAATCCACTATCCACCAGTAGCACACTAGACGAGGATGATAGCCAATTTGGCAAACCACCCTTAATGAGCCGCACCCCCATCAGCACGACAAAGAGCGACACCAAACCAACAATGTTCGTGGCGGTCGGCATGCCAAAAGCGGTACAAACGACCAACGCAAGCTCGCGCACACCAATAACGATAACAACGGTAGCAAGCATGCCCAGCCAGAAAGTGGGGGATTTGGTGAGATAGGGGGATTTCATGGTCGTCCTTGTAACAAATTAACTTTTATTAAAGCATTATCTATTTACAAGGTCAAGCCGTGATCGGTACACTTTATAGAAATGTTCGGTATTTTCTGAGAGAATGAAATATCATTAATGGTTTAAAATGAGTGCGAAGATTTCATAATCCGTGAGAAAAGTGTAGATTTAGCAGTCAATGGTGTACTTATGGCCTAAAATAATATTGGATTTTGTTTAAGAGCCTAATCTAAGATTTGCTTTGTGGAGCAATATCTGCCAAAATACAAATCGCTACATACACCCTTTTTAAAAGCACGATTTTTATAGCCCTTTTCTAACATACAAATTTGAGATTCAACATATTTGTTATCAGGCATGTTTACAAATCCAATATTTTCAAATCCGCACTCTTCCATATCACTTTTAATTAATTCATAATTAACATTCTTTTTGTTTGGTTTGTAAAAATATGACCGGCTTTCTGGTGGTGATTGCATTGACCTAGCTAGCAACCTGTTAAAATACAAAGGCTTAAAATACATAAACAAAACTTTTTCATTGCTTGCTCTCTTGTTGTTTTGTTTATCTTAGCAAATCACAGAGTGCGTATTACTTACCACTTACCAAAACCCCACCCTACAAACAAAACGGGTCTAAATCATCATTGTTATCTTTATCATCATTCGCCTTAACTTCCACCTTTTCAAACTCTTCCAATTCTGGCAAAAATTGGCTTGCCTCGTGTGGCGGCAATACGTCAAAGGCATTAAGATGATATTTACCAAGCAATTCTTTTAATTTAGCTTTGGCAAGGCGAACGGTGAGCATCTCATGCCCTGTATCGTCAAATTCGCTATGGGTGATGACCCCAAGCTCATGCAGGGTATTTTTAAATTGCCCTGCGTAATAGGGTAAGGTGAGCGTAAAGTCGGACAGTCCGCCCACCAGTAGCTCTTGCACGGCTTGGGCGAGTTTATCCATGCCCAAGTTTTCACGAGCGGACACATAGACACGGTGTGGCACGCCTTGTTCTTTGTAGTGAATGGTTGGCATCTCATCGGTGCGGTCGATTTTGTTATGCACCAGTAGCACAGGAGCAGTCACACCAATCTCATCAAGCACCGCATTCACCGCATCAATCTGCTCGTGCATGTCGGGGCTACTGCTGTCAATGACATGAAGTAGTAGGTCTGCCTCTAGAGTCTCTTCTAGCGTGGCGTGAAAGCTCTCCACCAGCTCATGAGGCAGATGACGCACAAAGCCCACCGTATCAGCAAGCACGACATTGCCCACGCCCGCCCATTTAACCTTACGAAGTGTGGGGTCTAGCGTGGCGAATAGTTGGTCGGCGGCATAGATGTTGTCATCAGCAAGGCGGTTAAAGAGTGTGGATTTGCCTGCGTTGGTGTAACCGACAAGCGACACGGTCGGCACGTCTGATTTTTGGCGTTTGGCGCGTCCTTGCGAGCGGGTTTGTTTGACTTTATCGAGCTTGTTTTTGAGCTGATTTACCCTGATTTGAAGTAGCCGTCTGTCCGTCTCCAACTGCGTCTCACCCGGTCCTCGAAGTCCGATACCACCCTTTTGACGCTCTAGGTGCGTCCACCCACGCACAAGGCGAGTGGCTAGGTGCGACAGCTGGGCAAGCTCCACTTGCAATTTGCCTTCATAAGTTCTAGCACGCTGAGCAAAAATATCCAAAATCAGTCCCGTGCGGTCTAGCACACGGCACTTAATCAAGGCTTCTAAGTTTCGCTCTTGGCTTGGGGTTAGGTCGTGGTTAAAGATCACGATGTCCGCTTCATGGCGCGCCACCGCTTGGGCAATCTCGTCTGCCTTGCCCGTGCCGACAAAGTATTTGGCGTGCGGCTTGTTCCGTCCGCCTGTAATTATGTCAAGCTCATTCGCTCCTGCCGAATGCACCAGCAGGCGAAACTCTTCTAAATCATCAGGGTCAATCATCTCACGTATGTCAAGATGTACCAAAATGGCGTTCTCTCCGCCGTCATGTCGGTCAAAATATTGCAAAAGCTATCCTTTGTGATTTCAATGTTATCTGTGGTAGATTGTGGTATGATAGCCAAATTTCAAGGTAGGATCATACGATGAGTATACTGCATTTTAATCATAAAACCCTTGATCTATCCACCCCTAGAATCATGGGCGTGCTAAACGTAACGCCGGATTCATTTTCAGACGGCGGACGTTTTAACAGCATAGACACTGCCCTACGCCATGCCGATGAGATGATACGCTGGGGCGTGGACATCATTGACATTGGCGGAGAGTCCACTCGCCCCAACGCCCCAAGCGTAGCAACCAAGACCGAGCTTGATAGGGTTATCCCTGTGGTACAAGCCTTACAAGCGGAGTTTGGCGATGAGGTGTGGCTATCGCTTGACACGAGCAATCCTGTCGTCATGGAACAAGGCATTCATGCAGGGGCAGACATGATTAATGACGTGCGTGGGCTGCGCCGAGACGGTGCGTGCGACATGGCTGCTCGCCTTGATTGCCCTGTGGTTATCATGCACTCACGGGGTGAGCCTGATACCATGACCCAAATCATGAACAGCCTTACCAATTATGATAATGTGGTGCGTGAAGTCGTGAGCGAGCTAGATAGAGACGTTCAAAACGCCCTAAACGCAGGGGTCAGACGTGAAAACATCGTGATAGATGTTGGTATGGGCTTTGCCAAAAATCACGCTCATCATATCGCTCTTATGCAACATTTGGATACTATCATCGCTCATTTTGGTTTGCCCATGCTCTTTGGCGTATCTCGCAAGCGATTCTTAGGCGAGATTTTAAGTACATTTGCCCCCGCTCAAGACCACGTCCCAACCGACAGAGACGTGATAGGCACAGTTGCTCACCTGCTTGCCATTCAAAAGGGGGCAAGTATTGTCAGAGTGCATGATGTCGCTCACATGGCGCAGGCGATAAAGATGTGGCAGATGGTCAGCTGATTATGTTTAAGTTAACCTTTTTGGGTACGTCCAGCGGCATCCCCACCAAAAGACGTAACGTCTCCGCCCTTGCCGTCGAACTACCCACCAGTGAGCAAGAAAGCACCAATCATCGTGCGCCTTGGCTACTGATCGACTGCGGCGAAGGCACACAGCATCAGCTCATGTACACCAAGCTACGCCTTAGTAACTTGCGCGCCATCTGCATCACTCATGTGCATGGCGATCATTGCTATGGCTTGGCAGGCTTATTGGCAAGCCTTGCCATGCATGGGCGCACCACTCCGCTGACCATCATCGCACCTAAGGGTGTTTTTGGGTTATTAGACGCTTATGTCGCCCATACCGAGCTTAGATTAAGTTTCGCCATCGAGCGTATCATCATTGAACATGATCAGCCGATCACCCTGTCATTGGACAATCAAACCCTCAATATCAAGACCACCGCCCTATCACACCGTTGTCCTAGTTATGCGTTTATCATTAAGCAAGCCATACATCAACATAAGCTGAACATTGACAAGCTCGTTAGCGATAACATCCCCAAGCACTTTTGGCATCAGATATTCAAGACCAATCCACCGCACCAGCCCATACATATCAATAATGAATCCATCATCCCAAATGAATACATTGAGCAGATGGACATCAAATCCAAGATCGTCATCGCTGGCGATAATGACACACCAGAACTTCTGACTGATGTGATCCATGATGCTGATGCTCTGGTTCATGAAGCGACCTACACACAGGCGATACTGGATAAGATGTTGTCTCGGACAGGCGAAGGCAGTTTCGACCCACAGCACAGCAGCGCCAAGATGGTGGCGCAATTCGCCCAGCGTGTAAAACTTCCTAATCTTATCCTGACGCATTTTAGTGCCAGATTTGCGCCCTTTTATGAGCCAAATAACCCTGCCCCTAACATGGGTCATGTCGCACAGGAGGTCAGTCAGCACTATCAAGGGTACTGTGTATGCGCCGAAGACTTCATGTCCATACTCATTAATGACAAAAACATGAAAATCATGAAAAAATAAAATAATATAAATCAATATCTTATGTTATTTTTATAAAAATTTTATAAAAAATACTTGTCAACTTCCAAAAAATGTATATAATACGCCCATCAAGACGACATCGACAGATGGTCTAGATAGACAACTTGGGGACGTGGCGGAATTGGTAGACGCACTGGATTTAGGTTCCAGCGCCGCGAGGTGTGAGAGTTCGAGTCTCTCCGTCCCCACCATATTTTAAGAACCGATGATGATTCATCGGTTTTTTTATTTTAATAAAACACTTGAAAAATCATAAAATCTTAGTATAATAAACGCTCGTTTCGGGCCTATAGCTCAGTCGGTTAGAGCAGAGGACTCATAATCCTTTGGTCCACAGTTCGAGTCTGTGTGGGCCCACCAAATTAAACCCTTTAAAGTCGATGCTTTAAAGGGTTTTTATTTATTTGATTTAATTAGCTATAATTATAATATTGATCAGCACTGATCGCATCGGGAATGGGTTTGCCCAGTAGAGCCAAGGTTTCGCGCTCCATCAGTCTCACCATGGTGTCTAGCGGCAGGTCATTATCCGCCGTGCCAAATGGCTCTTCTAGCTGATAACTAAGCTCATCAAGCCCAAGCAAAAGATAGGACAAAAACCCCACCAAAAATGGCGTCCAAATCCCCATGACCGACTCCAGCCCAAACGGCAGCATCCAACAAAAACAAAATACCGCCCGATGCAGCAGCACCGAATACGGAAAAGGCAGTGGCGTACTAGCGATACGGTCGCAGCCCGCTTGAATGCTACCCATCTCCACCACATGCCGCTGAACACTGGTATAGATGATATCCGTCATGCTGCCTGATTTGACTGCATCCATCAGACGCAGCTGCATCCGCTCAAGCACCAGCTGCGGCGCATTGACATGCTGATTAAATCGATCTATCTCGTCTTGGTCGATCGGATGATAATGCGTGAACTGCTCAACACTCGCCGGCTGTCCGCGCAGACGATTGCGCAGCAGACCAACAAATATCAACAT
>NZ_JAAELD010000243.1 GCF_024227015.1 Moraxella sp. | reverse complement strand
TCAATATTTAAGTAATTTTATGACAATAAAAAACCACCCCAAAGGATGGCCATACTAACAATGCTGGTTATGCCAAAGCCTTAACCATCGAGACGAACTTATCGCCACGATCGCCATAGCTTTTGAATTGGTCAAAGCTTGCACAAGCCGGTGATAATAGCACTGCCTTGGCTGAGCTTTGGCTTGCTAGATCCACTGCTGCCTGTAACGTACCAACTTGCTGGATGCGCTTAGATAGACCTGGCGTGGCTAACAGATCCTTTTCAATCACGCCCGCATCCGCCCCGATCAGATAGACCGAATGCGCGTATTTATCAATATCTGCGCCAAGCTCACTAAAGTCCTGACCCTTGCCCAGACCACCTAAGATAATCGCTAATGAACGCTCCCCATAGACCGCACCCAAGCCATCAATGGCGGCTAGCGTTGAGCCAATGTTGGTGCCTTTTGAATCATTAAAATAAGCATGACCTGCCACCTCATCGACATATTCACAGCGATGAGGCAGTCCTTTAAATGTCTTCAATGCTGTCATCATGCTTGGCATATCAAGACCCACTGCTTGACCTAATGCCAGCGCTGACAGCGCATTTAGCAGGTTATGCTTACCCTTAATGAACAGCTCATCAGCAGACAGCAGATGTTCGCCTTGATAGCACAGATAAATCTGCCTCTCTGACTTCACCAAGCAAAAGTCAGCATGGCAGTCACAATCAATAACACCGCTCGTCGTAATCACGGCTGCCTCCGATGCACCGCGATCAGTTAATACTTGCTGGCAAGACGCCTGCAATTGTTCATCATCCAGACAGATAACTGCCGCACGAGCATCATCAAAAATTCGCAATTTCTGAGCCAAATAGCCCGTCATGTCGCCGTGACGATCCAGATGATCTGGCGAGATGTTCAAGATGGTTGCCACGGATGCGCCCAGATGACTGACGTGCTCTAGTTGGAAACTAGACAGCTCAAGCACCACCAGATTCATGCCATCAATGCTAAGTAAGTCAAGTGCCGGTGTGCCGATATTGCCGCCTACACCGACGACTTTACCAGCCTGTTTGGCCATCTCACCGACTAGCGTGGTTACTGTTGATTTGGCGTTCGAGCCTGTGATGGCGACGATCGGCGTATGCTTGCCCGTACGTTCATCGCGCGCATGTAATTCATCGCAGAACAGCTGAATATCACTTAGCACAGGAATGTCTGCAGATTTTGCCGATTGGATGGCAGGATGACGAGGATCAACCCCAGGACTGATGACGATGCGACTTGCAGATAACAATAACGCCTCATCAATGCCACCGAATGCGGTCTGGACGTCTTCGGGCAGCTTTGGAGCAAGGCTTGGCGCAGGCTGCTCATCCGTCACTGCCACACGTCGCCCCTCGGCACACAAAAAATTCACCGCGGACAAACCTGAACCGCCAAGCCCGATAATCACATCTAAAGAATTCGCTTGCTGCATCACAATGTCTCTATTTGATAGTCCAAATTATCCCTTATTGTAGCAGAAATTGGCGCGATGAACATTGGATTTTTATGAAATTTGGCGTTATAATTCACCCATCATTTATTCACATAGCATTGACCGCCAAGGATTTATCATGAAATTAATTTCGGCAATCATCAAGCCCTTTAAGTTAGACGACGTCCGCGAGACCCTCTCTGAGATTGGTGTCAATGGCATCACCATCACTGAAGTAAAAGGCTTTGGTCGCCAAAAAGGTCATACGGAAATGTATCGCGGCGCAGAATACGTGGTTGATTTTTTACCAAAGATTAAAATTGAAATCGCCTGCACTGACGACATGGTTGATTCGATCATCGAAGCCATCATTAAGGCTGCCAACACCGGTAAAATTGGCGATGGCAAAATCTTCATAACGCCGCTTGAGAATGTCGTACGCATTCGCACAGGCGAACTTGACGAGAATGCACTATAAATAATAAAAACGCACTTAATTTAAGTGCGTTTTTATAGGCTAAGTGCTGTTATTTGCGCGTTAGGACTTGTGAGCCTTTTAGCGTTTTTAGGGTTAGCTTATTGCCATTTAGGGTGATGTCTGCATTAACAGCAGGAATCATACCCCAACGTGGGTCTTTGGCTTTTCCTTTATATTTGCCACCGCCAAGGTTTTCGGCGTTTAGGATGACAGTTTTGCCAACGTATTGTTTGGCTTTTTCAGTTTGACCTGAAATGACCACGCCTGAGAACTTACCACCTGATTCGGTGATTTTTACGACGGCTTTTGGTTGGCCGTTCTCACTCATTTGCCAATTACCAACGATAGGGTCAGCGGCAAAAGCCATGCTCGCTAGGGTTAGACCTGCGGTCGCTGCGATGAATTTAGTCATTAGTCTCATAAGAATTCTCCTTTAAAACACCGTAAAGCACAAGTGTAAATCCATTATAACCAAGCCAAAAATCAAAAGCAAACACTAAATCTGTAGGCGATTGGCGTTTTTGTTGGTTTTTTATAACTGTTATGCCATCAGCTCATGAAAGGATTATCTACATTCTCGATGGATTGAGCAGTCAGATCAGGATTTGAGCTGTCATCACGATCAAAATCCTTGGTCGCCTGAAAAAGCTTACCAAAAAAATCTGCGAGCATCTGAGCCTGCTTGCGCCCTGCCTCATTGGGAGCGATGTTTAGATCGCCATAAATGATGATTTGCCCAACGTGGTTTTCGATGGTTAAGCCCCCCACGCTTAGCACCTCATGATCATTATTAAAAATATCCATCAATCCTCCTAAGCTTGGTTGATGCTACTAATAAAATATTTAAAAATCTCAAGCCCAAGCAGCAGCCAGCCACTGCCAGTCGTCAGATCAATCTTATTCATGTCAATGCCAGTTGGTGCGATCTCACCTTTTTCGTTCGGGCGTGGCAGATCATAGGCATAATCCTGCACAGGGATCGGCAAAGCAGGGAATACATTCATACCAGTGCGCCGTGTCAGCTCACTTAGGCTGATGACTTCATAGCTTGGGCTTTCGGCATTGGGAGAATAATACACCGCAGCCTGATTCAAACTTGGTAAATATACCGCCTTAAAAAAATGACTTGGCACCAACACACGCCCACCGATACGCTCAACCTTATTGGTAGCAAAAACCACGCCCGTCACCACATACACATCGCCATATTTGGTGGTAAGGTTGCGAGTGGTGGTCTCGATGTGTCGCCATACATTGCGGTTATGCGTGCCGTTCTGCGGCGCAATGTTAGCCAAGCTAAAACTTTCGTACTGCGTATTGGCATTTGCCATGTCACCATTGGGTGATAGATGTCCACGATCGAACCCGGAGCGATTGTAATCAGCAAGTTCGGCACGTCTGCCATGCGGCAAACGGCTCTCACTGCGAAAGCTGTCAGTTCGCGCCAAGGTTCTGGCATTTTGAATACGCTCTCGGGTCAAGCGCTCTGCCGACCAAAGCGGCGTGCGTGATACCCCAGAGTGCAGCACGGCAAATCCTTCAAAGCACAGAGCATCCAAATCTCTGTTCAAATTCTGACCACGTGTGCCAGTCAGCATGGGTGCCTGACCATCAAAAAAATGCCCACGACACTCGCCAAAAACATCATTAAAGCCCTGCACAAACCCACTCGCCTGCACGCTCGCCACATTCGCCAGCGCATGATTTGACAGCAACAAAAATACAATCACAAAAAATACATGTCTCATGACTGACATTATACCAAAATTCACACCCAAACATGGGGCTTATCTGATTGAAATTTCACAAATTTTCCGTTCATCTGATGAAAATTGGCGTACCATCCCCATAAAGGTTTTTTTGATATTAAGATCAGCTCATGAATAACGCCACTTTTGCTCCACGCCTACTTACTTGGTTTGCCACACACGGTCGCCATGACTTGCCTTGGCAATATCATCATGCCGACACATCTGACATTTATGCCGTTTGGCTGTCTGAAATCATGCTTCAACAAACACAAGTCGCCACCGTATTGGGTTATTTTGGGCGGTTTATGGATACATTCCCCACTGTACAAGATTTGGCAGCTGCCGACTGGGACGATGTGGCAAACCTATGGGCAGGACTTGGCTACTATGCTCGGGCAAGAAATCTACATCAAGGGGCAAAGCAAGTGGCGGATTATATCGCCACGCATGGGCATTTCCCACAGACTATAGACGAGTGGCAAAACGTGCGTGGCGTGGGACGTTCCACCGCAGGGGCGATTGTGGCGATGGGCGTGCGTGGGCGTGGCGTGATATGTGATGGCAACGTCAAACGGGTGCTGACACGCTGGGCAGGCATAGACGGCGACATCACCAAATCCGCCACCGACAAGGTGCTGTGGGAGCTTGCCGACACACTCACGCCCACCCACGATAGCGGTAAGTTCGCCCAAGCGATGATGGATTTGGGGGCGACTGTCTGCACTCGTACTCGTCCTGCCTGCACGTCTTGCCCGCTATCAGACGACTGCACCGCCTTTAAGGATGGCAATCCCACCGCTTATCCTGTCAAAGCCAAAAAAGCAGACAAGCCCCACCGTCATTCGCTTGTCTTTGCCGTATCGTATGATGATAAGCTCTTATGGATAAAACGCCAAAGCGATACAGGCACGGGTATTTGGGACGGACTGTACGCCTTGCCCATGCTGATGATAAATGACAAACAAGGCGATATACCGCATGATTTACATCACGCCAAAACCATGCACGAGCATTTTGCCCACGCCCAAAGCCCAAGCCTTGCCGAAGGTCAAGTTTTGGATAATTTGCCAAATATCACCCTTATCAACCCCAAAACCATCAAACACACGCTCACGCATTTTCATTGGCATTTGTCATTAACTACAATAAATATTGATAAAACGCTTTATGACAACACCAACCACGCCCTAACTACCATTCATGCCGATTTTATTTGGCAAAAAGGTCATGATGGGCTAGGCGTGCCAAAGGCGATGAGGAAATTGGTGGGGTAGGTTTAAATAAGTTATTAATTTTAAAACTAAAATTTGACATTTTTCCAAACATCAAAACCCTGTTTAGGGCGTGTTGAATATTGGTATTTGCTATGAAAAATGAGAAAAATCGCCCGTTTTTCAAGGAAAAAACGCAGGCTGATAGTTATTCTATCAGACAAGTTTTTGACGAAGAAAAACAATCCGACCACTTAAGTGGGTAAATTTCAAGAATTTTACTTAATTTTTAAATTAAGTGGTCGGATGGCCATTTTTCATGCAAAAATTAGTTGAAATTGTCAAATTTTGTCATATTTTATAAGAATGTTATCAATATTCAACACGCCCTAATAATCCCGTTTTTGTAGCCAATCCACCATTTGCAAAAGCAGATTATCATCACCCAAATCTGCCACCTGCTCCCTTGCCTTGTCAAATAACTCATCGGCATAGGCACGGGCATTGTCCACGCCAAGCAGTTTGACGTAGGTGGATTTATCCAGTTTTTCATCACTGCCTGCCATTTTGCCAAGCGTTTGGGTGTCCGCCACGACATCCAGCACATCGTCCTGCACCTGATAGGCAACACCGATCAGCCGCGCATACTCGCCAAGGCTCGCCATACGTTCATCACACGCATCGCCACACACCGCTCCCATCAGCACACTAGCTTCTATCAATGCCCCTGTTTTGTCCTTGTGGATGGCTTCTAGCTCGTGTTGGTTAAGCTGTTTTTGCTCACCATTCAAATCCGCCTGCTGCCCTGCTACCATGCGTCTGGCGTTGGTCGCTAAAATTTTAGTGAGATTGGCGAATTTGACATCATCCACATCACCCCAATAATCCCCGCCCAGCACATCAAAGGCAAGCGACTGTAGCACATCCCCCACCAGCATCGCGGTCGCCTCACCATAGACCACGTGACAGGTCGGTTTGCCACGGCGCAGCTCATCATCATCCATGCACGGCAGATCATCATGAACCA
Organism: Moraxella sp.; assembly: GCF_024227015.1. Taxonomy (GTDB): domain Bacteria; phylum Pseudomonadota; class Gammaproteobacteria; order Pseudomonadales; family Moraxellaceae; genus Moraxella. Next base: position 18,744 of record NZ_JAAELD010000243.1, on the reverse strand, counting down.
AAGAATAGCTGTGAATCATCTCAATAGCAAGCATGGTGCGGCGCACCATATTAAAATCCGCCGCATCTGTCAAATCCAACCCCTGGCCAGATACTGTCAAAAAAGTCGCCAATACAAGCAGCGGACGCACTCGCTTACCACCGTTTGATAAGGCATAAACAGACGCCTCCCCTAATGGGTTTGGCAATCGCGCCTGCTCAAAGATGAGCTCAAAATCTGCCGCCAAACACTCTACAACAAAATCACGCGCACTCGCCAAACTGCTTGCTTCTAATTTATTAAAATTCACGCTCAACTGACCCATCTTAATGTCTCATGCCATTCAAAACACCCTATCATACCCAAAAAAAACCGCAAAATCAGTACTTTTACCCCAAAATGGAAAAATTTTTAAAAATTTTGGAAATTTGTGCAAAAAGTGCTTGCAAAGTTCTATAAATCATATATAATACGCACCACTTAGCCAATAAAGCTAATCAAAACTTTGGCGCGGTAGCTCAGTCGGTAGAGCAACGGATTGAAAATCCGTGTGTCGGCAGTTCGATCCTGCCCCACGCCACCATATTTAAGAACACTCAACTTCGGTTGGGTGTTTTTTATTTGTCGTGATTTATTTTAAACAAAAAAACAACCGCCCAAATGGACGGTTGTTCTTATGTGTTATTCTACTAACTTTAACTTTAAGCTAGATTAGAATTTTAGGTGTGCACCCACGCCCCACATGGTAGCGTCGCTGTTTAGGTAGTTATAACCAGCTTCAAAACCTACGTTTGGTGTTGCGTTGAAACCCACAGCTGCACCGCCTGCTAGGCTGGTTTTGTCTGATTCGATGGTAGAGTTACCACTAACACGGCGATCTTCTACTTCAGTTTTTGCAATACCTAGTTTACCTTTTACATAAACTGGGGTGTTGTTGAAGTTATAACGATAAGTACCGTATGCGCCGTAAGTCTTGGCATCGAACTCACGATCTACACCGTTAGCTGTGTAGTTCTTGTCTTCAGAACCCATGTACTCTACTTCAGCACCGAAGTTTTGGTCAAAATTATAACCTGCGTACACGCCATAGGCGGTTGCATTTTTTGCTTTGTCAGCGTCGATTTGACCAACTTTAACACCTACGTATGGCTGACCAGCTGCTGCTGAACCGTAAGTGATGGCAGCGTTTGCGCTCATTGCTAGTACTGATGATGCGCCTAGAGCTAGGATTGCTTTGTTTAGAATTTTCATATACTTCTCCTAAAATGCGGTTAAGCACCGCTTGCTTTGTTGTTTGTTTAATGACCCAAAGAGTTTTTATTTGCTTTGCTCTTTGCGTTGAAGTCATAGTAACAAAATATTTCTTAATAACTGTGCGTGTTTGTAGAGTGAAATGTAAAGTTTTGCAAAAATCTGCCCAACCCTAAAAACATTCGGCTCGTTTTTGCAATTTTTCGTTAGCATTATCAACAACTGCGCCATTATTTATCCAAAAAAGCGAATTTGGCAACATTTTTTACCATCAATTCAGAGAGAATTTTTGAAAATTCTCTAAAAATCTTTAAAAACTTCTGATTTTTTTCGATGATTTTTTAAATTTACAACCAAAATAGCCAAAAATATTTTATCTCAACATCAATCTAAGGCAATATTTTGGCATAGATTCATAAATTGTTACAGTTTTTGAGAAATTATCCTAAAATCTCGGGGCTGTGTTACAATCCTTTTTAGAAAATTTTTGCTCAATTTAAATGAAAATAAGGAAAATTCATGCAAAATTCAGACGCATTAGCCAAATCGCTGATTATTTTTGATTTGGATGGTACGCTCATCGATAGCGTGCCAGATCTGGCGGCAGCGATTGATAAGACTTTGGCGCACTTCGGTAGGCCGCCTGCAGGGGTTGATCATGTGCGTACTTGGATTGGTAATGGCTCTTTAAAACTCGTGGAGCGCGCGATCGACTGGGCAGGGCTAGATAATGATAAATTAAATGATGCGCATGAAGTATTCTTAAGAGAGTATACCGATTGTCATGATGGAACGGTCGCCTATGATGGGGTTAAGGAAGGGCTGGATAGATTAATCAATCGCGGGTTTGTGATTGCCATCTGTACGAACAAGCCAAGTCAATTCCTACCTAAAATACTACAAAAGATGGGCTGGGTAGATAAATTCAACTGCGTCGTCGGTGGTGACAGCCTGCCAGTAAAAAAACCAGATCCTGCACCACTACTGCACATCTGCGAGCAATTGGGTGTTAGTCCATCACAGGCGATCATGGTTGGCGACTCAAAGAACGACATCCTAGCGGGCAAGAATGCCAGCATGACCACCCTCGCCCTAAGCTATGGCTACAACTATGGCGAACCAATCGCCAATCACAACCCTGATGCAGTGTTTGATGATTTTAGCGATTTGGTCGCATTTATCGTCAAAGATTGAGGTTCTTAGCGCTATCGTTGATGGACTTGCTATTAACGATAGCTTAGCGCTTCTGCCAGGTGCGCTGTTCCTACCTGCTCTGCACCTGACAGATCAGCGATGGTACGCGCCACCCTTAGCACTCGATGATAGCTACGTGCCGATAGGTTGAGGCGTGACTGAGCGGTGGCAAGAAGCTGCTTCTCTGTCACGCCTAGCGGGATATGTGTGTCGATCTCGCTTGGGCTTAGCTCATTGTTGGCTTTGCCTTGACGATTTAGGGCAAAATTACGCGCGCCGATCACACGCTCACGCACGACATCCGATGCTTCACCCTGTGGTGCATTCTGTAGATCTTCTAGCGGCATGGCAGGGACATGGATATGTAAGTCAATGCGATCAAGCAATGGTCCTGATATCTTATCTTGATAACGGCGTACTTGGTCAGGCTTACAGCGGCAACGATTGGATGGGTCGCCATGATATCCACATGGACAGGGGTTCATCGCAGCAATGAGCTGAAACTCTGCTGGATAGGTCACTTGTGCATTAGCACGGCTGATGACGATTTCCTTTGACTCGATCGGCTGACGCATGACCTCCAATGTCTTACGGTCGAACTCGGGTAATTCATCTAAGAAGAGGACGCCTTTATGGGCAAGGCTAATCTCACCAGGTTTTGGGCGTGAACCCCCTCCAGACAAGGCTACCGCACTCATAGTGTGATGACATTGTCTATACGGACGCACACCAAATTCATAAGCTGCACCCGCCACCGAATAGATACTTGCCACCTCTAAGGCCTCATCGTCGGTCAATGGCGGCAAGATGCTCGGCAGACGGCTTGCCATCAACGTCTTGCCTGAACCCGGAGATCCCTTAAATAGCATCGAATGCCCGCCCGCCGCAGCGATCTCAAGCGCGCGCCTTGCGTGATATTGCCCTTTTACATCGGACAAATCAAGCTTATAGCTTGTCCGCGCTGTCGTGGATACTGATTCGCTAAGCGCAATTAAATCCGCTTGATTGTTGCTAACACCGCTTACCACATCTAAATGGCGACATACCGCAGTCAAGCTGTCCGCACCGATGACTTTCACCCCTGCCACACGCGCCGCTTCTGCTGCATTCTCTTTGGGTAAGATAAGCGTTCGCCCTGTTACCTTGACAGCGCGAGCAACTGACAACGCGCCTGAGACGGAACGCAGATCGCCATTTAACGCCAGTTCGCCGACGAATTCAAACCCATCAAGCGCACTTTCGTCTACTTGACCGCTCGCTGCCAAGATACCCATCGCTATCGGCAAATCCAACCGCGAACCGTCTTTTGGCAGATCGGCTGGCGCAAGGTTAATGGTCAGACGGCGACTGGGAAAGTCATAATCACTGTTAATGAGCGCTGAGCGGACGCGATCTTTACTCTCTCGCACTGCCGCCTCGGGCAAGCCAACGATGGTCAAAGACGGCATGCCTTGTGATAAATGCACCTCCACCAATACCGATGGCGCGTGCAAGCCAACCACAGAGCGAGTAAAAATCTTGGCAAATGACATGGAAATCCTTTTTGGTTTTTAATCATTTTGGATAATGACATAGAGTGCGTGATGTCTTTATAACACAGATTAAAAGTGATGCGCCATTTTAAATTTAACCGCACTTATCTTTGACATCGTATATAAAAACAAGAACCAACAAATATCGGCTCTTGAACATCGATCAGACCAGCGCCTTTTGATAGAAGTGAGACAGCTCAGTCAGGTTCACGGCATATTGAACGCCGGTTAGCTTAGGGCTGACTACTTGCTGCAGCACACTCATCACAACCGAGACCAAATCCGACTTAATCTCGTCAGTGCGCCCTTGCATGATGGCAAGATGCGCAATCACAAAATGCCCACCATCTTCTGCACCAAGTCCGATCAAACTGGCATCACTGCGATGAATACGCCCCTTAATGTCTCGACTTTCTTTGAATTGACCTGTGGCGAATAAGGCGTGATTTAATTTAGACAGCAGTTCGGTCTCATCAATCTTGACGCCTTGGCTAAGCTCTACAGTGATGTGCGGCATGATTTTTCCTTAAATATAAATTAATTTGGCTTAACACAGACCAGCACGCGAATGCTGTCAGGGACGAGTGATAAGTTGCCTAATGCCAAAATACCTTGGTCAAGCATCTTCTGCAGGGCTAAGATCTCATCATCGCGTACGTTTGGATTGATGGCTTGTAGACGTTTTAGGCGGCTGATTTCTTTATTAAGATAATCACTAAACTGCGTCATCGCCTGCGCGCTGATGTCAGACAGCTGAGCCTGCGCGATGTCTTTGGCTTTATTGGCTTGCGCTTCGATGAGTGCTGCACGCGCCTTGACCACTTGTCTGGCTCGAGCCTTATCAAGTCGCTCAATGAGCGGCATGATCTTATCACTGGTGGCGACCTTAGTCAGATCATCGCCTCGCTCGGTTAGGAACACTCTTAATACCTGCTGCGGCAGATAAGCAGCCAGATTCAGATGCTTAGGCGCAATCGCCTCCACGCGAAAATGACTCTCTACCAGAATCATGCCCTGAGGCATGGCGGATGACTTTAACATGGCAACTTGGGTATTGCCAAAAGTACCAGACGTCACCATCTCAAGAATGCTGGTGATGAGCGGGTGCTCATAAGTCATGTAATCCATGTCCTCACGAGCCAGCGCCTGAGCGCGATCGAAGGTCAATGTCATGCCATCTTCATCAAAAGGCAAGGACTCAATGCCTTCGATGTCAACCTCCTGTACATCAATCGGGTGCACCACCCAAGAATCGTCACGCTGAACATCATAATCAATGCTCACCGCCTCAAAGTAGCGATCAAGAAACATTGGCAAAATCTTACCGTCATCAAGCTCGCTCATGGCTTGAGCGATACGACCGGCGACATTCGGACGGCATGAGTTATACTCAAGCAGCCTATCTCGCCCCGCCTGCAGCTCTTCTTCTAGTTCGGCGCGCAGCAGCGACCCTTGGGCGATAAGATTCGCTAAGGCTTCACGATTCTCTTCACTGTTCTCACCTTCTAGTAGCGGTTTTAGGTCAGCGATGAAATGCTCTTGAACATTCTGCGCGGTTGGGCTGATTTGATTAAAGATATTTAGCGCGCCATCGTACCAATTATACAGACGCTCTTGGGCGGTTCCCACCACAAAAGGCACGTGCAGCTGAATCTTAGCAATCTGCCCAATGCGATCAAGACGACCGATGCGCTGCTCCAACGTATCGGGGTTGGCAGGCAAATCGAATAGCACCAAATCTTGAGCAAACTGGAAATTACGCCCCTCTGAGCCGATCTCAGAACACAGTAGAATCTGTGCGCCGTTAATATCGGCAAAATACGCCGCAGCCTGATCTCGCTCAAGCAGACTCATCTGCTCGGTAAAGATGGCCGTGCGAATCCCAGCATGCAACCTTAGTACCGCCTCAAGACTCTCAATGGTCGCACCACTTCTAGCGATGAGCAGTACTTTTTTGTGCTTTAAGGGCTCTTTTAATAGGTTGATGAGCCAATTCACCCTAGGGTCGGTCTCAAGCCAAGAACCATCAGGATAATTTTCCTCACCCCAGAGCTGTTCGCGCAGCTTGCCGTGCGTATAATGCGTACCCTGCCATGCGCTCGGCAGCGGCAGCGGATAAGGGATGCTGGTACGCCCATAGAATCCATCCACACTGTCACGCGTATTACGAAACAGCACACGACCCGTACCATGTCGATCCAACAGCTCATTAATAACGTGCGTGCGAAGTTTATCATTATCATTAATATCTACGATCTGATCCACGCCAAAGCCAAGCAATCCTGCTACGGCATTGATTTGCTTATCGGATAATGCCTTACCCTCGATGAGCAACGTCGCCACCATCGCCACATCACCAAAGGCCTCTTGAGCTGCGATAAAATCATCCAAATCATCAAAGCGATGTGGGTCAAGCAGTCTTAGACGTGCAAAATGACTCTCCACGCCAAGCTGTTCTGGCGTTGCCGTCAGCAATAGCACGCCTTGGGTATGCGCCGCAAAATCCGCCACCAGTTCGTATTTATCATTACCACCCTGCTCTTCATCCCACTGTAGATGATGCGCCTCATCTACCACGAGCAGGTCAAATCCTGCCGCGAATGCCTGCTCGTACAAGTCATGATGATCAAGCAGCAAATCAATGCCTGCGATGATGTATTGCTCAGTTGTAAAGACATTTTGGTCAGGGTTGTGCTCTTTGATGGATGCCGTACGCACCAAATCAAAAATCGAAAAATCCAAATTAAATCGACGTCTTAATTCGATCATCCACTGATACTGCAGGCTGTCAGGCACCAAGATCAGCACGCGATTCGCCTTACCAGTGATGATCTGCTGATGGATAATCAGCCCTGCCTCGATGGTCTTGCCTAGCCCCACTTCATCCGCCAACAGAACACGCGGCGCAAGGCGCTTGCCTACCTCATGAGCGATGTACAGCTGATGGCGAATGATGTCCACCCTCGGTCCGATCAGACCGCGCAAAGGATGGCGTGACAGCATGGCTTGTAGCTTTAGAGCGTCTTGGCGCAAATCATAACGTTCATTATTCTCGATACGTCCTGCCAATAGACGCTCCAATGGCTTGGCAAGCGTAATATTCGCCGCCAGACGTGTCTCCATGAGTGATTTACCACACGTCAGATGATAGCGCATCACGCCCGACACCTCTTCGCAGCGCGCCACGATATACTGATTACCATCTTGGTCGCTTACTGTATCACCGACGCAGAACACCACACGAGATAGCATGGCAGATGCTTTGGCATACACACGCGTCTCCTCCGACTGCGGGAACAGCACCGAGACACAGCGATCATCCATGTCAATGACAACCCCAAGCCCAAGATTACTTTCAGAATCGGACAAATAACGCTGACCAATGGCAAATTGACTCATAAAACACTCTTAATTTATCCAAAGATGGATTTAATACTTTTAATAAAAGCCTATTATTCTACTAAAAAAACTTAATTTTCGCACTTTCTTTTTGATGATGGCTATTTTAGCGCTTTTCAAGGCGACCTATCCTACCAAGCATTATTTGGCGACATCGACCAATATTAAGAAGATAATTTTTACATTCAGCTAAGCATTTGCACTTCATCGACGTGGTAATTGTGCTATATTAAGGCAAATATTCATCAGCATAGGAACACAATGAGAGCCGTATTCTTGGACGCCAACACCTTTTCAAGTCAAACCGACTTATCCCTGCCTGACAGCGTAAGCCACTATGAACGCTATGACAGCACGCCCAATGATGCCGATGCCATCGTCGCACGCTGCCTTGATGCTGACATCATCATCACCAATAAAGTCATCATCAGCCGCGATGTCATCGAACGCCTACCGAATCTCAAGCTCATCCACGTCACTGCCACAGGCATCAATAACATCGATGCCAACGCGTGCAAGGAGCGCGGCATCACACTCATGAATGTGGCGGGTTACTCAACCGTGAGCGTGCCTGAGCATACTTTCATGCTCATGCTCAATATCATGCGCGCCGCTGCCTTTTATCACACGCGGGCGACTGACGGCACATGGCAGGCAGATGGGCGGTTTTGTCTGTTGAGTGAGCCGATTTTTGATTTACATGGCAAGACCTTGGGCATCATCGGCGCAGGCAACATCGGGCAAAACGTCACTCGCATCGCGCGTGCCTTTGGCATGAAGGTACTGCTGGCCGAACGCCAAGGCAGAGCACCGAGAGATGACAGTTATACTGAGTTTGATGAAGTTTTGGCCACCTCTGATGTGATCAGCCTGCATTGTCCGCTAACCGAAGAGACCGCCCATCTCATCAATGCAGACACCATCGCCAAAATGACAAAAAATCCCGTCATCATTAATGTCGCTCGCGGTGCGGTGGTGGACAGTCATGCTGTCGCCCATGCCATCGCCAATGGTAGCCTGTCAGGCTATGGTTCTGACGTCTTTGAGGCTGAACCATTCGCCGCTGACGATCCCTTATTAGCACTAAAAGACCATCCTCGGGTGTTTTTTACACCACACAACGCTTGGGGCAGCCTACACGCGCAAAGCAAACTTTGGCAAATTCTAAGCAATCAGATAGATAACTTCGTACAAAATTACACCAACTAGCTTGGATTGATGATTTCATAAATTCCCCTTGTAAAATGTGTTAAAATACAACGTTTAACACATTTTTTATTATTTTAACCATCGCATTCACATGACAACACCCATGATACAGCTGACCCAAGTCAGTAAAGTATTTCACACCCAAAAAGACGGCAAGAACATCGAATTCACCGCCGTACAGCCCACGGATCTCACCATCAACCAAGGGGAGATTTTTGGAATTATTGGTTCATCTGGCGCAGGTAAAAGCACGCTGATCCGCTGCGTAAACCTGCTAGAGCGCCCCACCACAGGTACGGTACTGCTGGATGGGCAGGATTTGACAGCTTTATCCGAGCGTGAACTTATCAAGGCGCGTCGTAATATTGGCATGATTTTTCAGCATTTTAATCTGCTACATTCGCGCACGGTGTTCGATAACATCGCCCTGCCGCTTGAGCTGTCAGGCACACCCAAGACCGACATAGATAGGAAGGTAAATGAATTAACCACGCTTGTGGGACTGTCGGATAAGCACGATGTCTATCCCGCCAATCTGTCAGGCGGTCAAAAACAGCGCGTGGCGATCGCGCGCGCATTGGCATCAGACCCCAAGGTTCTACTATGCGACGAAGCGACCAGCGCGCTAGACCCTGCCACCACACAGGCCATCTTAGCACTGCTAAAACAAATCAACAGAACGCTTGGCATAACCATATTGCTGATCACACATGAGATGGACGTGGTCAAGCGCATCTGTGATAAGGTCGCTGTCATTGATGGCGGGGTGTTGGTCGAGCAAGGCCAAGTCAGTGAGATTTTTGCCAATCCTAAGACCGAGCTTGCCAAAGCATTCATCAATTCTACTTTCCATATCGGTCTGCCGGACGAATTCATGGCAACGCTCACCAATTCACCTACCCACGAAGAATCTTACCCTGTGGTCAAGTATGAGTTCAGTGGCAACTCGGTGGATTTGCCATTATTCTCACAAGCCAGCAAGTCATACGGTGTGGAATTTAGCATTCTTACGTCACAGATGGATTATGTGGGCGGTGTCAAGTTTGGCTTTACCATCTGCGAGGTGATGGGCAGTCCCACCGCCATCATGCAGGCGAATGAATTTTTAGCAGCGCACGGCGTGAATCTGGAGGTATTGGGCTATGTGGGATAAGATTTATACGGATTTTATGACCGAACTACATCCTAAGATGTGGGAGATGGTCGCCAGATCGACCTATGAGACCATCTATATGGGGCTGGCGGCGACGTTGATTGCTGTGGTCGTGGGCTTGCCGTTGGGATTTTTGGCGTTTTTGACGGGCAAGGGTCGCATTCTACAGAACACGACTTTATTTCGCATTCTGGATGTCATCATTAACATCGGTCGCTCTGTGCCATTTATCATACTTCTGATCATCCTGCTGCCTGTGACGCGCCTACTCGTGGGTACGACACTTGGTACGACTGCGGCGATCGTTCCATTGAGCGTGGCGGCGATACCGTTCTTTGCACGATTAACCGCCAATGCGCTCACTGAGATCCCCACGGGACTTACCGAAGCTGCCAAATCCATGGGGGCGACACATTGGCAAGTCGTCAGCAAATACTACCTGCCTGAGAGTCTGCCGATGATCATCAATGCCATCACGCTCACGCTCGTCTCGCTCATCGGCTACTCAGCGATGGCAGGCGTGGTCGGCGGCGGCGGACTTGGTAATCTTGCCATCAGCTACGGCGAGCATCGTGGCATGATTTATGTCAAATGGATCGCCACCATCATCATCGTGGCGATCGTGATGATTTGCCAAAAAGCGGGCGATGTATTGGCCGAGAAAGTCGATCATCGATAAATGCTGACTATTTTCCAAAATGGAATAATAAATTTCTAAATTAAGCTATAGGTGCATATTGAATTATTAAGCGAATTTATGGTTTAATATGCACATAGTTGTATATGCAACCTTATTCCATTCAACCTCGGTTTAACCGATCCATCGTGAATTAAAGAGTATCATCATGAAATTAAATAAATTTTTCGGCCTATGTGTTCTAGCCTCTAGTATCGCACTTGCAGGCTGTGGCGGCGACAAAAAAGCAGAACAAGCAGCAGCGCCTGCTGACACTGACCAAGTCGCACAAACCATCAAAGTTGGCGTTATGAGCGGCCCTGAGCACGCGGTGGCAGAAGTTGCCGCCAAAGTCGCCAAAGAAAAATATGGTCTGACCGTTGAATACGTTGAATTCAACGACTACGCCCTACCGAACACCGCGGTATCAAATGGCGACTTAGACGCGAACGCCATGCAGCACAAGCCTTACCTTGACAAAGACAGCTCTGAGAAGAAGCTAGACAATCTGGTCATCGTGGGCAATACTTTCGTGTACCCATTGGCAGGCTACTCTAAGAAAATCAAATCTTTGGACGAGCTAAAAGACGGCGCTACCATCGCTGTGCCAAATGACCCATCAAACCTAGCGCGTGCGTTGATTTTGCTTGAAAAACAAGGCCTAATCAAGCTAAAAGACATCAACAACCTATTCTCAACGTCTCTTGACATCGTTGAAAACCCAAAAAACCTTGTCATCAAAGAAGTTGATACCTCTGTGGCAGCGCGTGCGCTGGACGATGTGGATCTTGCAGTTGTGAACAACAACTACGCAGGTCAAGTAGGTCTGACTGCTGAAGATGGCGTATTCGTTGAAGCCAAAGACTCTCCGTATGTGAACATCATTGTAGCACGTAGCGATAACAAGGATTCAGAAGCTGTCCAAAACTTCGTAAAAGCCTACCAAACTGACGAAGTAGAAGCTGAAGCTAAGAAGCAATTTAAAGACGGCGTGGTTAAAGGCTGGTAATTCTCCAAGCTTTAACCATATCAACAAAAATCCCTTTGATCATCAAAGGGATTTTTTATTTGAATAGTTAAATATTCACAACTAATAGCATTGCAATTTTTAAGTGCGTTATTTTTCAGCGTTGCGTTCATCAATCTCCGACATCGGTACAGCAGGCGTGAACTGTCCGCTACTCACATCTGTGCTACGCTCGGCATGTTCTTGTTTGAGTGATTTGGCAACTTCTGGCGGCATGTAATTCTCATCATGCTTGGCAAGCACTTCGGATGCGACGAACACGCCATCTTTTAGCTCACCGGTCGCCACGATGCCTGAATTCTCAGCGAACAGATCAGGTAGTACGCCACGATAAGTCACAGGTACGACTTCTTTATAATCCGTGATTTCAAATTGAACGTTAAGCTGGTCGCTAGGATCGCGCTTAACGCTACCTGCAACGACCATACCGCCCGCGCGGATGCGCTTTTCTTCAGGGGCTTTACCTGCTGCAATAGCTGTCGGGTCAAAATAATAATCCGTCTGCTGGCGAATGGCGTACAGAATCAGACCAACGGCAATCACCGCGCCAACAAGTATGGCGATGACCCACATGAGCTTTTTTTGTCGAACGTTATTCATGATTTCTTTGTCTTTATAAGTGTATTTAAAAGGTGGTTAGCGTGATGCGCCAGTGCCTAATTCTTTGCGCTGTTTATTGGTTAGGCGATCGGTTTTTTTGGTGGTATTGGCTTGGCGCTGTAGCCGAACGATCGTTGACTTACGTTCAGAGATCGCATGCCAAATCAGCACAGCGATCGCCACGAAGGTAATGCCGTAGCACGCCCATACGAACGCACCATGACCACCCATCTGCACAAAGTCGCTGACATTAGAAAAATATGGTTTCATCGCTTGCTCCCCTGTTGTTTAGTTTGGGTTGGCTGGCTTGTTAATGAGTTTTTGCACCCATGATTTATTATAATCACGAGCTAAGATAAGTGAATTGGTGCGATAGATGGCAAGTGCCGCCACCAAGAAATACATGCCAAGCAGCATGATAAGCAATGGCACCCACATGCTTGCTGACATCTTTGGCGCATTCGTCACGGTAAAAGTCGCACCTTGATGTAGCGTGTTCCACCATTCCACCGAATACTTGATGATGGGCAGATTTACCGCACCCACGATCGATAGAATCGCTGCTGCCTTGCCGCGGTTCTGACTGTGTTCAAAGGCAGAAAATAGCGCCATCACCCCAACATACAAAAACGCTAAAATCAGCATCGAGGTCAGTCGCGCATCCCACACCCAGTACGCCCCCCAAGTTGGCTTCGCCCAAATGGAACCTGTCAAAAGACTAAGCACACAAAACACAAAACCAATCGGCGCGATCGCCTGAGCGACAATGTTGGCAGTCTTAATTTTCCACACCAAAAAAATCACCCCAAGTACCGCGAGCGCAAAATAAATACTCATGGCAAGGCTGGCCGCCGGCACATGAATAAAAATAATGCGATAACTGTTGCCTTGTAGATAGTCAGGTGGCGCGAATCCCAAACCCCATACCATGCCAACACCCAGCAGTACCGCAGCGATGAGCGCAAGCCATTTCACCCATGGGGAGAAAATATTAAAAAAACGCTCCGTGCCGACCGTCGTCAAAAAGCCTTGCCATAGACGACCAAAAAAACCTACTTTGGCGACATTTTTGGAATGAGTATCAGGCATGAGATATTACCGCATCAAGGGGTTAAATTAAAAGCATAAATCAGCTAGATTATAGCATGACTTGGCGTTTTGGGGAATATATTGGCAATGAACAGACAGCATTTATACCAAAAATTCCTTGTAAAATCACTCATTTATCCGCATAATAATCATTATCGGTGCGATTTGATCGCCCTTTTTAAATTCTGGCAACTAAGGCAATATATTTCAATGAACCACAAAACTCGTAAATCCTCCAAAAATATCTCACTGGTACTTCTAGGCGTGGGCGCGCTAGGTTTGTCTGCCTGTGCACCTGCACCAAGTGAAGCACCTAAGACCAGCGAGCAATCCTTGGCGGATGCTGAGCGCGAACTTATCGCTGCCCAAGAACGTCTGGCTGCCGCACAAGCCAAGGCAGAAGCAGAGCAGCTCAACAATGCCGCTGCTCAGCTTGAAGGCGATGCGAATGCCGTACTAGACGAGCAAGCAGCCACTGAAGGTGAAGCGAGCGCTGAAGGCGGTATGGGCGCAGGTGGTGCACTACTGGCAGGTGCGGCAGCAGGTGCGGCGGCGGGCTACCTTGCCACCAAGGCCGCCAACAACCGCGTGGCAAATGCATCGCAAACTGCGCAAACCCCCACCATGACACAGCAGCCAGCCGCTACAAATCAAGCTCAATCCGCTCAGAGCGGTCAAGCAGCTGGCGCGCGTCAAAGCGCCGCCCAAAGCACCCAAAACTATCAAAGCAATCAAGCACAAAACCAAAACCAAACCACCAACCGCAGCGGTTTTGGCAGCACAGCCAAATCATCGAGCGTGGGAGCGACTTCGTGAAGCGAATTGACGTCGCCCCACGCCCGAATTGGCAAGATGAGATGCTGCGAATCGGCTTTGATTATCACAGTGTCGATGGCAACTACTGGCAAGAAGATGCCTGTTATGTCTTTAGTGAAGCTCAGATTGATGAGATTGAGCGCGTTACTGAAGAGCTGCATAAGATGTATTTTGCCGCGACAAGACACGTCGTGCAGACAGGCGATTATGCTCGCCTTGGTGTAAATGATGTCGCGGCTGCCTTGATTGAGTCGAGCTTCAAGTCGCAAGAGCCGACTTTATACGGACGTTTTGATTTGTGCTATGATGGCACGAACACGCCCAAGATGTACGAGTACAATGCCGATACGCCAACTTCTCTCTTTGAGGGCAGTGTCGCGCAGTGGTACTGGCTACAAGCCCAAAGTGGCGAGCTTGGCGATGCCGATCAATTCAATAGCATCCATGAAAGGCTGATGGTCGAGTTCAAGGCGCTTAAAGGCGACAGCCCCCTATATTTCACCGCTGTCGCAAGTAATGAAGAAGATTACATCACCACACGTTACCTACAGGATGTGGCAGTGCAAGCCGGTCTTGATACGCGCTTTATTGACATTCATGACATCGGTCACCGCACATCAGATGGCAAATTCGTCGATTTGCACGATGCGCCAATTCGTCAGCTGTTCAAGCTATACCCGTGGGAGTGGCTGGTTGAAGAAGACTTTGGCAAGCACATCCTAAGCAGTGGCACGCAATTCATCGAGCCTGCTTATAAGCTACTATTTAGCAACAAAGCCTTACTTGCCGTGCTGTGGGAGCTGTTCCCGAATCACCCGAATCTACTGCCGGCCTATCTGGATGAGAGCCGCTTATCTGGAGATCTTGTCAAAAAACCTTTCTTCTCACGTGAAGGTGCAAACGTCAGCCTGCATACTTCAGCAGGTATCGAGACCACCGATGGCATCTACGGCAAAGAAGGTCACGTCTATCAGCAGGCGCATGCTCTGCCGACTTTCGTCAATGCCAAAGGTCAGACCATGCACACGCTCATCGGCAGCTGGATCGTCGGACATAGTGCTGCAGGCATCGGCGTGCGCGAAGATTATACCGCCATCACCAAGGACACGAGCCTGTTCGTGCCGCATGTGTTTAGATGATTGGTTATTTTAAATAATAAAAAGCGCTCAAATGTGAGCGCTTTTTTAGTTTCGTGGTTATTATTTGGTATCGTCCGACAGGCGGTTTTTTAGCTTCATCATCGCCCAGATGAAGATGATCAATCCAATCACCGCAACAGCCGCTGCCACCACAGGCGCGAAGATGGACAATGCTGACAGCCCAATCGCCGTACCCGTCTCAGCCAGCCCGATGACAGGATTGGCAGTGCCTGCGGTCGTGGCAGTTGATACGGCGCGTGTCGCTGCTGATGTGGTCTTAACGGCTGTCGCTGCACCACCACCTGCCACGATGGCAAGCGCCCATGTCACAGCAGGACTCAGGTCGGTCAAGCTAGACGCCATGACGATGGTACCCGCCACGCCTGCCAGTGGCACAGCGATGGTATCTAGTAGGTTATCCACGACAGGCACAAGATAGCTTAGCGATTCCACGACGCTCGCCACACCTAGAATAACCAGCGCGGTCATGCTACCAAGCCATAGCCAATTCTCCCCCAGCGGCAAGATTCCAAAATAAGCCGCCAAAGACATGGCAAACAACGGCACAAACACACGAAAGCCCGTACTTGCCGCAAGCCCAATACCCAAACAAATGCCCAAAATAATCTCGGTCATACCAGATACCTTATAGAATGAATGACGATATTATAAATCTTTTTAAGATTTGTTTTGTATCTTTAATGCAACAAAAAACAGCCCATGGAGAGCTGTTTTTGACGTCTTGATAGTAGGATTAGCACGGGTATTCCGCCCCTTTACGGCTGTAATACCACCATGTAATCACAAGGCAAATCACATAAAAAACGATGAGCATGATAAGCGTGCTATTCGCCCCAAACCAGCCGAACATCTTGGGAATAAAAAACCCACCATAAGCAGCGAACGCCCCTGTAAAGCCAACCACCGCCGCCGATTCTTTGCGAGCGACATTGACAAGGTCGAGTGAGTTTTTGCGTTCGTGTAGGGTGCGAAAGATGACAGGAATCATGCGAAACGTTGAGCCGTTGCCGATACCTGTAGTAATAAACAGCACCATAAAGCATGCAAAATACCCTGCAAAACTACCGCCTGTGCCATCTTTTGGCAAAAAGACAATCACACCAACAGTCGCTACCGCCATGACAATGAAGTTAAAAAACGTAACCCTAGCTCCGCCCATCTTGTCAGCGAGCCATCCCCCAACAGGACGGAACATCGCCCCCACCAATGGGCCAAGAAAAGCGACTTTTAACGGATCAACGTCAGCAAAAGACTGCTTGATAAGCATGGGGAACGCCGCCGAAAAGCCGATAAACGAGCCAAACGTGCCAAGATACAATATGCACATGACCCAGTTGTGATAGCGTTTGAAAATGACAGATTGGTCTTTAAAAGACGCTTTGGCGGACGATAAGTCATTCATAAAAAACCACGCAAGTATCGCCATCAAAGCGATAAACGGCACCCACACAAAGGCGGCGTTGTGCAGATATAGACTCTTGCCATTGTCAAGTGTCACACCTGTGCCGATGATTGACAAGCCGATGACCGCAGGCACGACAAACTGCACGGTAGATACGCCTAGATTGCCAAGCCCTGCATTTAGCCCCAAAGCCGTGCCTTGCTTGGATTTGGGATAAAAAAACGAGATGTTGGACATGCTAGACGAAAAGTTACCCCCACCCAATCCACAAAGCAGAGCGATGATGACAAAGACACTAAATGGCGTATTGGGGTTTTGCAGAGCAAAGCCCATCCACAGCATGGGAATCAGCAGACTTGCCGTGGACAGAGCCGTCCACCGCCGACCGCCAAACACAGGCACCATAAACGAATAAAAAATCCGCAAAGTCGCCCCTGATAAGGCAGGCAAGGCAGTAAGCCAAAACAGTTGGTCTTTGGTAAAGTTAAAGCCCGCGTCAGGCATACGCACGACCACCACCGACCAAATCACCCACACCGCAAAGCCAAGCAGTAGAGCAGGAATAGAAATCCATAGGTTGCGACTGGCGGTTTGCTTACCACCATTTTCCCAAAACTGTTCATCTTCGGGTCGCCAGTCGTGAATCACGCCCCCGCCTTTTAGTTCTTTATTTGTCATATTTCCCCCTTATGGGAATGATGCGATCTGCAGATCACTCACTTGAATTGATTAAAGTTAAGGATTTTTGATGATTGACATTGTAGACAGATTTGCGCAAAATTTCGCTTATCCTAATGACTGATAAAGCCAGCCAACTATGATACTTTGGGGGTAGATGGATTTATTTAGACAATAAAAAAACAGACAACCTATGAAGATTGTCTGTTGATATTAGTCATGCTTATTTTTGGTTTTTCATTTTTAGCATGGCTTGATGACCCTCTTCCATCTTAGGCTTAACTTCCGAGATGTAGATCCAGATCAAGCTCACCCACACCACGCCAAACATGATCATAAATGCCGATGAACGCACGCCTGTGATGTCCACCGCTGCTCCGAACATGATGGGCAGGATGAAGCCGCCCAAGCCGCCTGCCAGACCGACCACGCCAGAGACTGCGCCCATGTTGTCTTTGTATTCATCCGATAGATATTTGAACACAGATGCTTTACCGATGGCAAAGGCAATGCCTAGTAAGAAAATCAAGACGGTAAAGATGGTAGAATTTAGACCGATGTTAAAGGCGCGCTCGCCATCGACGGTTTGTACGATAAGGCTTGTCTGAGGATAAGACAGCACAAATAAGCACAAGAATGACGTCCACAGTACCCACCATGTTACGGTATGAGCTGAGTATTTATCCGACAGCCAGCCGCCCAGCGCACGCAGCACACCACCAGGCAAACTAAAACACGCTGCCAAGAATGCCGCTGTTTGTAGCGTAAATCCATACTCATTAACATAGTACTTCGTCATCCATAAGGCAAGAGCAACATAGCCACCGAACACGATAGAATAGTACTGACTATAACGCCATACATTTGGGTCTTTTAGCACCGCCAATTGGCTTGCCACACTGACATTGCTTGCGGTGTGGTGTTCTTTTTTGTCAAATGACAAGAACCAAAAACCAATGGCAGTAATCAGCATGATGCCTGCATAGACTTTTGGCAAGAACTGCCAACCGCCATACGCAATGATCGCAGGACCTATCATCTTGGTCAATGCCGAGCCTGCATTACCCGCCCCAAACACACCCATGGCAAAGCCTTGACGCTCTTGCTTGAACCACTTGGCGACATAAGCGATACCCACTGAGAACGAACCGCCTGCCAGACCTGCAAACAGACCCAAGATCAAAAACTGCCAATACTGCGTGGCATAGCTCATCAAGAAAATCGGCACAACGGTCGCCATCATCAGCACAAAAAACACGATGCGTCCGCCATATTTATCCGTCATAATACCCAACGGCAGACGGATGAGAGAGCCTGTCAATACAGGTGTTGCCGCCAGCAGACCGAATTCAGTTTCATTTAATCCAAGCGCTTCTTGGATGGGAATCCCCAAGACCGCAAACATCATCCAAATCATAAAGCATACGGTAAATGCGATCGTGGACGACGCCAGCACGAGATTTTGTTTGGTTGCTTCTGTTGCCATCATCTTCTCCTTATCAGAAGGTTGGCGTTATTAAGATTAAGAAAATTATTGCCAAAGCCTTGCAAACTTTGCACATTTATTAGCCTTATGATA
>NZ_JAAELD010000242.1 GCF_024227015.1 Moraxella sp. | reverse complement strand
TGGGTGCAGGATTGATGGCTGGTCGGTCTGATGCACTCACCACAGGGGATGAAGCTGCCACCGCCGCCATGCTGGTTAGCGCATCAGGTGCATCGTCGCTTGGCACTGTGACCGCATCATCATGGGTCAGTAGTCGCTCATCTCTTGGTGTGATCGGCAAACCATCTTTATGATGCACATCGCCATCATGATCGATTTGTTTTTTGCTATTAATGGTGCGCAAAATGGCAGGCACCAACAAAATACATCCGAGTACAATCGCAAGCACCGCAAGCAACAGCCAAACACTCTGATCCATATCTACCCCAAATATTCTTTTAAAAAATCTAACATCACCATCAACTGATGGCTGATACAAATAAATTATTCATAGTCTATCACGATGCGCTAAATTCGTCATCTATTTGTTGGGTCAAGTTTTATATTTTTGGCAATTATTTTAATAAATTTGCACAACTGGATGCGCTTTCGATAATAACTGCTCAAAAATCGCTCAACTCATTGTGATACATAATAAAAAACCGCCCATAAAGGACGGCTTTTAGCAAAAGCTTTGTTGCTTTTGGTGGGCAAGTTAGGCTTTTTTGCCGCGGCTTGCGAATGCACCAAAACGCTTGTTGAAGCTAGCAACACGACCTTCGTTAGATGCTTTACGTTGCTCGCCAGTGTAGAATGGGTGCGACGCACTTGAGATATCAAGTGGGAAATATGGGTATTCTTGACCTTCGTATTCACGAGTGGCCTTGGTCGCAACAGTTGAGCGAGTTAGGAAGTACACGTCAGCATTGGTGTCGTGGAATAGAACTTCTTTGTATTCTGGGTGGATGTCTTTACGCATGATGATCGTCCAATAAATCTAAGCACTAATATATACTGCCTTGACAAATGCCATTACAGCCGAACATAGCCACGTCATCACCAACCAACTTTGGCATACCGCACCATGTTTTCACACATTAGCCCACTTAGATGGGAAAAATGAGCCGATATTTTAGCAAAATACCACCAACTATTCAAGCAAATTTAGCAAATCAACCCATTGAAATTAACAGCAGCCTACCGACTAGCGCGGATCATTCTCCATCTCGATGCGCGTGCGGAATTTTTGACCCGCCTTGAATGTGACCACGCGGCGCGCCTTAACAGGAATGCTCTCGCCTGTCTTTGGGTTGCGCCCAGGGCGAGATTTTTTGTCTTTTAATTCAAAATTGCCAAATCCAGAGATCTTGACTTCCTTGCCGTCAGCGAGATTTTGACTAATTTCTTCAAAAAATTTATCCACGATCTGTCTGGCATCTTGGCGAGTGATGCGCAGACGAATCGTTAAGCGGTCTATCATGTCAGCTTTGGTTAATGCACTCATGATGCGTCCTTATGTTAGGTCAATAGCCACCGAAATGGCATTTGGATTAACTGTCTCTTAGTTTTGCGCCGTGCTTGTCGCTCAATCTAGAGGCGACATCATCCATCGCTTTTTTGATGACATCATCTTCTAATGTGGCATCAGCATTCTGGAATAGCATGGCGAATGCCAGTGATTTTTTGCCCTCTGGCAGTCTGTCACCTTGATAGACATCGAACAGCCACAGATCGGTCAGATATTTCCCTGCTGCCGCACGGATATCCACAATGAAATCCTGCCACTCTACTGATGTATCCACCAAGAATGCCAAGTCTCGGCGAACGCTTGGGAATTTGCTCGGGGCGGTGATGGCGTTGGTCGCGCGATGCAGATCAATCAGATCTTCGATGGCAAATTGACCCACCCACACAGTCGGTAAATCAAGCGCTTTGGCGATCGTTGGGTGCAACTGACCAAACCAACCAAGACGTGCGCCATTCACCACAAGATAAGCACTTTGTCCAGGGTGCAAGAACGCCAAATCAGCACGCTCATAGCTTAGGCTGGTCTTGTTCAGACCTTGCGGTAGCAAGCTCTCCACATCACGCTTTAGATCAAAAAAGTCCATCGCGCGCTTGTCGTAGATGCCCTCTTCAGCAACCAAACCTGTCGCAACCATCGCAAGGCTCGGGGTCTGCACTAGATTATCAATGTCCTGACCCACAAAAGACAAACCAGTCTCAAACAGACGCACACGCGACTGTTGGCGGTTTAAGTTATAAGACACCACAGGCAATAGGCTTGATAACAATGTACGGCGCATCACCGCTAAGTCTGCTGAGATTGGATTGGCAAGTGGCAACACCGAACCAAGCTTATCATCATTAAACAGCGCCTCAATCTTAGCATCGCTAAAGCTGAAGCTCACCGCTTCAAAATAACCCGACGCCGCTAGGCTTAGTTTGAGTTCATGCGTTAGATCTGCTGTGTCGTCATAGCTCATATCCACAGCGAATTCTGGCAAGCGTGGCCTAATGTTATCATAGCCATAGATACGCGCAATCTCTTCAACCAAATCCTCTGCGATGTTCATGTCAAAGCGGTGGCTTGGTGGCTGGCAGATGAATTTATCGCCGTCGAACTGTGTGGTAATCTCTAGACGATTTAGAATATCAACCACCTCATCGCTAGGTAATGCCACACCCAATAGCTGCTCAATCTTGGCATATGGTAGATGAATCGGATTGCGTTTTGGTAGTTTGTCAAGATTCTCTACGGTGGTGATCTGTCCGACTTCTGCGCCTGTCACTGCGTGAATCAAAGCAGTTGCGCGATGAAGTGCCGTCAATGGCAATTCAAAGTCCACACCACGCTCAAAGCGTTGGCTGGCATCGGTGTGCAATCCAAAACGTCTGGCGCGTGCAGCGATGGCAAGCTGATTAAAATGCGCAGACTCCAACACGATGTTCGTCGTCTCATCAGTCACCGACGAGCGCATGCCACCCATGATGCCCGCCAATGCCAGCGCGCCCACATCATCAGCGATCACAAGCTCATCGCCTGTTAATGTGATGGTCTGCTCATTAAGCAGCTCTAGTGTCTCGCCTTGATTCGCCAAACGCACGACGATGTCGCCTTGAATCTTATCCGCGTCAAAGGCGTGCAGTGGCTGACCCAACTCTAGCAATACATAGTTCGTCACGTCCACCAAGAAATTGTGCGTACGCATGCTAGACGCCACCAGATTACCCACTAGCCATTTTGGACTCTTGGCAGTGCGGTCGATATTACTGATGTACTGCGCAAGATAACGCGGACAAGCTTCATCATTAAGCACATTGACATTGACTTTCTTGTCGGTGCTTGGAGTGATGGCTGTGATCTCTGGGCGGTTTAGTGGCAGACGATTAATCACGCTAATCTCACGAGCCAGACCTAACGCGCTAAAGCAATCGCCGCGGTTTGGGGTGATGGCGATGTCAAAAATCATCGCATCCAAACCCAAATAATCACGCACATCAACGCCGATCGGCGCATCATCAGGCAGCTCTAACAGACCATCAATCTCATCAACCAGACCAATCTCAGAAGCACCGCACAGCATGCCTTGGCTCTCGATGCCACGAAGCTTACCTTTTTTGATATTAAATGGCTTACCATCAATCGGTGGCAGCACCGCACCGACAGTCGCAACGGCAACTTTTAGGCCTGTACGGACATTTGGCGCGCCGCAGACGATCTGTAGATTCTCACCCGTGCCGATATTAACCGTAGTAACACGCAGGCGATCCGCATCAGGATGCTGCTCACAGGTAATGACCTCGCCGACCACCACGCCACTAAATTCAGGCGCAACCGTGTCCGCACCGTCTAGCTCTAGCCCCGCCATGGTGAGCTGCTGACCCAATTCATCCGAGGTGTTGGCAGGGTTTACCCATTGTCTTAGCCAGTTTTCGCTGATTTTCATAATATTCTCTAGATTCTATTTTTTAATAATTGTCATTTATCAAGCAAACTGCTTTAAAAATCTCAAGTCATTTTGGAAGAACAGACGCAGATCGTTCACGCCATAGTACAACATCGCAAAACGCTCAATGCCAAGCCCAAACGCAAAGCCTGTATATTCATCAGGGTCGATGCCACAGTTGCGCAGAACTTGTGGGTGTACCATGCCACAGCCTAGCACTTCTAACCATTTACCATTATCAGACAAGATGTCTACCTCAGCAGATGGCTCAGTGAATGGGAAGAAGCTTGGGCGGAAACGAACGGTCATCTCCTTACCAAAAAAAGCATTCAAAAATTCATGAATCACGCCTTTTAATTCAGCGAAGTTCGATGACTTTGAAATCATCAAACCTTCCATCTGATGGAACATTGGCGAATGCGTCTGGTCACTGTCGCAGCGATACACACGACCTGGGCAAATGATGCGTAGCGGCGGCTCGCTCTTCTCCATGGTGCGAATCTGCACCCCACTGGTGTGCGTGCGCAGCAGGTAATGCGCGTCAAAATAAAAAGTATCATGCATGGCGCGTGCAGGATGATGATCAGGAATGTTCAGCGCTTCAAAGTTATAATAGTCGCTCTCGACCTCAGGTCCTGTTGCCACACTAAAGCCCGCCTGTGTGAAGAATTGCTTCATGCGCTCGGTGACGTGCGTGATCGGATGCAAGCCGCCTGATGCCACACCACGAGCGGGCAAGCTAATATCCACCTGCTCGCTGGCAAGCTTGGCATTAAGCGCCTGCTCTGCCAGTGCTGTCCCACGCGCTTCAAATGCAGTTGTCAGACGCGTACGTAGCTCATGCAGATATGCGCCGTAGGTTTTTTTGCCATCTGCATCTAGACTGCCCATCTGCTTAGATAGCGTGGTGATGTCGCTTTTTTTGCCCTGAAGGGTTACTTTTAGTTCTTGAAGCTCGCTTTCGCTTTGGGCATTATTGATGAGTGTGCTTGCCGCATCAGCGAATGCCAAAAAATCCTGCTCGCTCAGCGATGCCAGTGGCTGATTTAAGGTGGGTATTGTAGTCATAAAAGAGCAACTTTCATTAATTTTCTTAGGAATATAAAGGACTTATTGTAAATAATTCATTTTGAAATGTAAATAAGCGATTCAGATTATTAACAATTCTATTGGAAAAATCGCAACCTTGGTCAGAGTTGTACACAGAATTATTAAAATTTCAATAAAAATATCAAAATTTTTCAAAAAATT
>NZ_JAAELD010000241.1 GCF_024227015.1 Moraxella sp. | reverse complement strand
TCATCGAACGCTCGACATGAGCGTCGCCCATCACAGCCTTACGCATGGCAATGCCATCATTGTAGGTGTTGTTACCGTTTGACATAGAACACTCCATTGATATATCAATTTAACTTAAATTTGCAATCAGTATTGATATACCGACATCAATACTGATTAAGCTTTTGCCATTGCCCTCATCAACCAATCCAGAATGGATTATGCTAATGTATCGCTCAAATTAGCTTTCAATGCACTTAGTACAGCACCTAGCTTATCCGACTTCTCAGCACCGCCCTGAGCATAGTCTGGCTTGCCGCCGCCTTTGCCGCTGAGCTCTGCAGCCAGATGACGAATGATATCACCTGCTTTAACTTTATCTGTCAGACCTTTGGCGACACTTGCCGCTAGTGCTAGGTCTTTGGTCTCGCCCACCAGAACGATGACGGCATTATCAAGGCGTGATTTGGCAGTGTCCATCAGACCGCGAATGGATTTACCATCGATGCCATCAGCCTTCGTCACTAGCAGATTTATGCCATTATCAAGCTTGATAGCGTTGCTAAGTAGGCTGGCGGCCTGATAGCTGGCAAGTTTTTGCTCGGATTTCTCTAGCTGTTTTTCAAGTTCGCGGCTGCGCTCGCTTAGGTTGGTGACACGCGTTTCGATCTCGCCACGTTTTGCTTTGAAATTGGTGGCAAGATTGCCCAGAATAGATTCGCCTTGTTGAATATAGCGAATCGCTCCCATGCCAGTTAGGGCTTCGATGCGGCGTACACCTGCTGCGATACCGCTTTCAGCGACGATCTTAAACAGGCCAATATCACCAGTATGAACGACGTGCAAACCACCACAAAGCTCAATAGAAAATGGCGTCTTGTCCGCGTTCTCGCCCATGGTAAGCACGCGAACAGTCTCACCGTATTTCTCGCCAAATAGTGCCATCGCGCCTTTTTTCATGGCTTCGTCGATTGGTAGATGCTCGATTTGCACAGGGCTGTTTTTTTGGATTTGTTCGTTAACCATGCGCTCGATGGTTAATAGATCGTCTTGGCTGATCGGCTCATCATGCGAGAAGTCAAAACGCAATACCTCTGATGACACCAATGAACCTTTTTGGGCGACACCTGTACCCAGCACAGAGCGTAATGCCGCGTGCAGTAGGTGGGTTGCTGAGTGGTTCTTGGCAGATGCACGGCGGATGTCTTCGATTACTTGGGCGTGTGCACTTTGATTTGGTTTGATGCCGCCCATCTTTACGGTGCCGTAGTGGATGATGGCAGTACCTGATTTTTTGGTGTTTTGAACTTCGAACACGCCTGATTCAGTGCTAATCTCGCCAAGCTCTCCCACTTGACCGCCGCCTTCGGCATAAAATGGTGTGGCTGACAATACGATAACACCTTCATCGCCTTCGCCAAGCTCGCTGGCTTCCTTGCCATCTTGATATAGACCGATGATTTGGCTGTCGTGCTGACATAGTCCATAGCCGACGAATTCGGTTGGGTTATCCACCTTGATGGCGGCGGTATAATCCACGTCGAATTTACCTGCGTCACGCGCGCGTTCACGCTGCTCTTGCATCAATGCTTCAAAGCCATCTTCGTCAATGTTGATGTCACGCTCACGAGCGATGTCGGCCGTTAGGTCGGTTGGGAAGCCGTATGTGTCGTATAGTTTAAATACGGTTTCGCCTGACAATGTGTCACCTGAATTAAGCTTATCAAGCTCGCCTGATAGCAGACGTAGGCCTTGCGCCAGAGTTTTGGCGAATTGCTCTTCTTCTTTTAGGATGATGGCTTGAATGTATTCTTGTTTTTCAGCCAGCTCTGGATAAGCATCGCCCATTTCTTTGACCAATGCAGGCACGAGCTGATAGAAGAAGTTATCTTCTGCGCCAAGCTTATTGCCATGACGTACAGCACGGCGAATGATGCGGCGCAGCACATAACCACGACCTTCATTGCTTGGGCGAACGCCGTCAGCGATCAAGAAAGAGACGGCACGGATGTGATCAGCAACAACCTTGAATGACGGCTCAAAAGTATTGGACACGCCAATCACTTTGGCAGCAGCATCCATCAGATTAACAAAAAGATCAACTTCGTA
The DNA here is from genome assembly GCF_024227015.1 of Moraxella sp. Classification (GTDB taxonomy): domain Bacteria; phylum Pseudomonadota; class Gammaproteobacteria; order Pseudomonadales; family Moraxellaceae; genus Moraxella. Next base: position 850 of record NZ_JAAELD010000241.1, on the reverse strand, counting down.
GTTGCCTTGTTTGCCTTGCATGACTGAGCTGATGCGCTCAAGACCCATGCCTGTATCGACTGAAGGCTTTGGTAGTGGTTCTAGCGTGCCATCTTTTTGGCGGTTGAACTGCATGAATACGCAGTTCCATACTTCGACATAGCGGTCACCATCTTCTTCAGGTGTGCCAGGTAAGCCGCCTTCGATGTGCTCGCCATAGTCATAAAAAATTTCACTACAAGGACCGCAAGGGCCAGTATCGCCCATTGTCCAGAAGTTATCAGATTCGTATTGTTTGCCTTTGTCGCCGATGCGAATGATGTGCGATGGATCAAGACCAATCTCTTTATGCCAAATGTCATAAGCTTCATCATCGGTATGATAGACAGTGGCGTACAGTCTATCTTTTGGTAGGGCAAGCCAATCTTCGCTGGTCAAAAATTCCCATGCAAATTTTAGGGCGTCTTGCTTGAAATAATCACCAAAAGAAAAGTTGCCAAGCATCTCAAAGAATGTATGGTGGCGAGCGGTGTAGCCAACATTGTCAAGGTCGTTATGTTTACCACCTGCGCGAACGCATTTTTGGGAGGTGACGGCGCGATTGTAGTCACGCTTTTCAAGACCTAAAAAGGTATCTTTAAATTGGTTCATGCCTGCGTTGGTGAACAGCAGAGTGGGATCGTTATGAGGGATAAGTGATGAAGAATCAACGTGTGTGTGATTTTTGGTCTTGAAGAAATCAACAAAAGCTTGGCATACTTCGTTTAGTTGTAGGGTTTTTAAGAGATGGGTCATAACAAATCCTTGACAAAAACTGGCAAACAAATCGAGTTTTTTAAAAGTTATTAACTCTTTTGATTAATAAATCTAT
>NZ_JAAELD010000240.1 GCF_024227015.1 Moraxella sp. | reverse complement strand
ACCCAAGATGGCTGGATTAGCCTAAACATCACTCAAGAGAGCATCAGCATCCAAGACAGCGACGCACAGGAAGACAGCCGCCTAGAGTTTATCCTACACCAAGAGATGGATTGGAATGGACTGGATGGTGAGCTTATGGGATTGATAATCAGCTCAATCAAATGACTCAACAAGCCAACCAGAACCTAATAAAAAACAGTCAAATATGTCATTTGACTGTTTTTTGTTCGTAGTTATGTTTAAAGATTTACATCCAATCCCTATCTGCCGTCTCTTCGATGTTATCAGGCAGGCGAGTCACGAGCACTTGGTCAATCTTATAATGATCAATGTCCACCACTTCAAATTTAAGATTCTCATGCACGACGAAGTCAGCAGGACGTGGAATTTTCCGCAAGCGATACATGATAAAGCCCGCCAACGTCTCATAATGATCCCAATCTTCAAACTCCACCACATCAAGGGCGTGCTTGACGTCATCAATAGGCGTACTACCATCGATGAGCCATGAATTCTCATCACGGCGGATGATCTGCTGCTCTTCCTCAATGGGCGACCCCCAATCCCCCATGACCGTCATCATGATGTCGGACAATGTGATGACCCCCACCACCCACGCATATTCGTTAATGACGACCGCGAATTTTTCTTTACTAGCGCGGAATTTATCCAAAAGCTCGGACAGGGTTAGCGTATCAGGAATGATCAGCACGTTACGGATGGTAGATTCGTTTAACTGCACAAAAGACTGGTTATTCAAAAATCTCACCAAAATATCCTTGGTATCAACATAACCAATCACTTGATCAATGGCCTCGCTACAGACCAAGAACTTTGAATAAGGATAGTCGGCGATTTTTTGGCGGATGGAATCTTCAGATTCCCCTAGGGTAAAATACACCACATCTTCACGCACGGTCATTGATGACGGTACGGTTCGCTCTTCTAGCTCGAACACATTTTCAATAAAATGCTGTTCTTGTTGTAACACCACGCCCGCTTCTGCGCCTGCGTCCATGATGGCAGAGACATCATCAAAGGTGATGCTCTCCTCTCGCACGGTGTTAATCTTGAATAGGCGAAAGGTCACATTGGCAATGCCATTGATGATCCACACCAAGGGCTTGACCACCTTAATCACCACCAGCATCGGGTTGATGACCGCTAGGGCGACCTTTTCAGGGTTGATCATCGCAATGCGCTTAGGGATTAAGTCAGCATATAGAATAAAGACCAGTGTCACCACCGTAAAACTGGTAAAAAAGGCGATGCTCTCCGTCCATTGACCTTGATAAAAATGCCCAATAAGCTGGGCAAAATAAGGACGAAGCGCCCCTTCCCCCACCGAACCGCCAAGGATGGCGACCGCATTTAGACCGATTTGGCTTGTGGCAAAAAAGTCGGCAGAGTTTTCTTGTAGGTGCATGATCTTATCGGCACGATTATCGCCACCTTCAGAGATGAGCTTTAATTTGATTTTTCTTGCCCCTGCCAAGGCAATCTCAGAAATTGAGAAAAAGCTTGATACCAAAATCAAGACCAAAATCATCAAAAGATGTTGTAATAATTCCACGGTAATTCCAATCATTGAAATTTAAAAATATGTGATAAATTTTATCGGGTGTGCGTACAAAATTCAAGTGCAGCCCCGTTTTCATTCAGCTTTAGTCAAAAGCACTAAAAAGACGGCATTTACGCCGCCTTTAGATTTATTTGGGCTGACAGTGCACCACTTGCCCTTTGATGCCACTTGCCTCATCTGTCATCAGATAGACGTAAGCCGGCATGATGTCTTCAGGTGTCTTTAGCGTATATGGATCTTCACCCGGGAATGCATGGGCGCGCATGTTGGTGCGGGTCGCGCCAGGATTGATGCAGTTGAAGCGCAGCGCGGTCAGACGCTGTGTCTCTTGGGTGAAAATCTCACTCATGCCTTCGATGGCTTGTTTTGACAGCGCGTACGCCCCCCAGAATGCTCGCACTTGTGCCACGCCTGAGCTTGTGAATACCACCGAGCCGCTTTGAGCAGTTTTTAATAATGGCAACAAAGCCTGCGTCAGCATGAACACAGCCGTGGTGTTGATGTGCATCACCTGCTCAAAGGTGATCGGGTCATACATCTCCAAAGGCGTCAGCGCCCCAAGGATCGCCGCATTATGCAGCACCCCATCCAAACGACCAAATTCCTTCTCGATAAGCGTGGCAAGCTCATTCATCTGAGCAAAAGTTGCTTT
>NZ_JAAELD010000239.1 GCF_024227015.1 Moraxella sp. | reverse complement strand
CTTCAGCTTAAATGGTGGGCAACAAAAGGACGTTGCCCACCCTACATTAGTTAATCTTCACTTTCTGAAGGTTTAAATTCTGCCTTCAGTTCTTGCTGAATGTTGCTTGGCACGGGTTCATAATGGCTAAATTCCATCGTGAAAAAGCCATTTCCGCCTGTGGCGGATTTCAGTTCTGTCTGATAGTTGTTTAATTCGCTTAAAGGGACTTCTGCTTTGACGCAGACCATATTGGATGGTCGCATGTCACTGCCCTGAATACGTCCTCGTTTGCTGGCTAAATCTCCAGTAATTGTGCCCATGTGTTCATCTGGCGTTGTGATTTCGGCTTTGACGATGGGTTCAAGTACCATTGGTTTGGCTTTGTTGATGGCATCTAAAAAGGCTTTTTTGCCTGCGGAGACAAAGGCGATTTCTTTAGAATCGACTGCATGATGTTTGCCGTCGTAAATGGTTACTTTGATATCTTGCAGGGGATAACCTACGATGGCTCCTGAATCTAAAACTTGTTGGATACCTTTTTGGACGGCTGGGATATAGACAGATGGAATAACGCCGCCCGCGATGGCATTAACAAATTCAAATCCGCCACCGCGTTCAAGTGGCTCAACGCGCAGAAAGACTTCGCCAAATTGACCAGCGCCGCCTGTTTGCTTTTTATGGCGGTGATGGCCTTCGGCATTGATGCTGATGGTTTCCCGATAGGGAATTTTAGGCTGGCTTGTTTCTACTTCGACATTGTAATGCTTTTGCATTTTTTCCAATGTGATCCGTAGGTGAAGTTCACCAAGCCCGCGTAATACAGTCTGATTGAGTGCGGCATCGTGTTTAAGTTGTAAACAAGGGTCTTCGCCTGCGAGCCTTTGTAAAGTGGTACCGATTTTTTGTTCATCGCCTTGCCGCTTGGCGGAAATGGCTAGACCATACATGGGTGTTGGAAATTCTTGAGTTTCATGATGAATTTGGTCTTCGTCATGGGAGTCATGTAGCACGGTGTTGAAAGAAATGGCATCGACTTTGGCTAATGCACAAATATCACCTGGGAAAGCTTGCGAAACTTCTATTTGTTGTTTGCCTTGAAGTTTTAACAGATGACCCGCTTTAAAGGGTTTGCGAGCGTCGCCAATGTATAATTGACTGTCTTTGGTTATTGTGCCTTGATGGATACGAAATACGCCCAATT
>NZ_JAAELD010000238.1 GCF_024227015.1 Moraxella sp. | reverse complement strand
CTCTCAAAACACTTCGATGACATCTTCACCGTGACGCTATGCTAGTAAAAATGAGGTCAATAACCATGGCCATTTAATTTAGCGCTCCGACGTAGTGACCTTCTATCATGCTATTGGACTATGAATCCGCCATTGCGCTAAATTTAGGGGCATCAGTTATTGTGCATTTTGGTTGCACAGCACATCATCGGATGATCCGATCCACCGATGTATCTACTCCATTAATAAATGTATTTGGCAAATAATGAAGAAAGGTGATAATAATAATCAATCATAATAATATTTAGAAGGAGTCTGTAATGCAACTTGGCCATTAAACTACCTAATTTTATTAAATATAAGTATGTCATGATGTTACCCGCAGTGCAGATTTTATGTCTACGTCGATTGGAGCCGTATACCATCGCAGCGACTTCGATTCGGCCGCCGCCGCTCACAGAATCGGAATCTACACAAAAATTGGGTGAGACAATGTGTTGTTTATCCTGGTTTTGGGTGTGTTGGCTCGATACTTAGTACCATGGTTTGCCGTCAGAATCATCATGGCGGCGATGTTTTTTGGGGGTCTTAGATTTATTTGCTACGCACGTGGGTTAGTATTATGATAACGATCGTGGTGTCAGAGGCCTTTTTTTGTGGTTCAGCCCATTCTTTTATGTGCCCTGGGAGACCCGGCCGGCCGGCCGGCCCGATCATGGCGCGCCGCGCCCGTCCACAGCTCACCATCGCTCGCGCGCCATCATCACCGCACCGCACACCGCACCATCCACCATCGATATCCGATATCCACCAATACGCTGCGCCTCCATGATGATGGCTGTACATATTTTTATTTTTTAGAGGAGTATTGTACTACTTCTTGCAGGTCACCGACAGGGCGGTTACCGTGTAGATACCATCATATCTACTACTAACTCATCAATTCTTCTATTGCGGAACTACTGTTTGAATACTTTGCTATCATCATGACTTGTT
>NZ_JAAELD010000237.1 GCF_024227015.1 Moraxella sp. | reverse complement strand
TCTCAGTTCACTGGCTACAACCCAAACACTAAGTTCAAACCATATGTATTGATTGGTGCTGGTCAGTCTAAAACTTCAGTTGAAAACCGCCAACAATATGACACTACTGCTGGTGAATCTACTCAAACAGGCGTAAAAGGTACTGTTAAGGCTGGCACAGAAGTTGCTGAGTCTAAAGATACTATCGGCAACCTAGGTCTAGGTGCTCGTTATCTAGTAAATGATGCACTAGCACTACGTGGTGAAGTTCGTGCAATCCACAACTTCGACAACAAATGGTGGGAAGGCCTAGCTCTAGCAGGTCTAGAAGTAACTCTAGGTGGCCGTCTAGCTCCAGCAGCTCCTGTAGCTCCTGTAGCAGAAGTTGTTGAACCTGTAGTTCTTGAAGACACTATCGTTGACAGCGACAATGACGGTGTTCCTGACCACCTAGACGCTTGCCCAGGCACTCCTGCAAACGTAGTTGTTGATGCACGTGGCTGCCCAGTACAAGTTAACGTAAACGAAGAACTACGTCGTGAACTACGTGTATTCTTTGATCGTGACAAGTCTGCTATCAAACCACAATTCCGTGAAGAAGTAGCGAAAGTTGCACAATCTATGCAAGAATTCCCGAACGCAACTGCTGTAATCGAAGGTCACGCATCTAAAGACAGCAACCGTTCAAGCGCTAAATACAACCAACGTCTATCTGAAGCACGTGCAAACGCTGTTAAGTCAATGCTATCTAACGAGTTCGGCATTGCTCCTAACCGTCTAAACGCTGTTGGTTATGGCTTCGATCGTCCGATCGCACCTAACACTACTGACGAAGGTCGTGCACTTAACCGTCGTGTAATCGCGGTTATCTCTGGCAACAGAACTTCTACTGTAGAACAAACTAAAGACATGATTGTACAATAATCAATCCTTTAGTATGCAGTAAAAAAGAACCGTCATTTGGCGGTTCTTTTTATTTGTGCTTACTTTTACTATGGCGTGAATTATGCTATAATGAACGGTTGCTTTTATTTCATATCAGTAAATAAGAGCCATCCAAGAGTATCCTCTTTCATTTAATTTTGCTAATCAGCAACCCTATTAAAAACGAGTATTTATGGCAAACGACATTAAGCATTTGCGCAATATCGCAATTATTGCTCACGTTGACCACGGTAAAACCACCCTAGTTGATAAACTATTACAACAATCTGGCGCACTTGGCGAGCGTTCAGGTGAGATTGAGCGTGTGATGGATTCCAACGCACTTGAAAGTGAGCGCGGCATCACCATTCTGGCAAAAAACACCGCCATCAAATGGCTGGACAAGCGAACCAATACAGAATATCGCATTAACATTGTCGATACCCCCGGTCACGCCGATTTCGGTGGCGAGGTTGAGCGTGTCATGTCGATGGTAGACTGTGTTCTACTGCTGGTGGATTCTCAAGAAGGCCCAATGCCACAAACGCGCTTCGTAACTCAAAAAGCATTCGCGCGTGGCCTTAAGCCCATCGTTATCATCAATAAAATCGACAAGCCTGCAGCACGTGCTGACTGGGTAATTGATCAAGTTTTTGATCTATTTGACAGCCTAGAAGCGACTGATGAGCAGCTTGATTTCCCGATCGTTTACGCGTCGGGTATTAATGGTATCGCTGGCCTTGAACCTGATGATCTTGCGTCTGACATGACGCCGCTATTTGAGACCATTGTGGATATCGTTGAGCCGCCAAAAGTTGACGTTGATGGTCCATTCCAAATGCAAATCTCAAGCCTAGACTATAACAGCTTTGTTGGCGTGATCGGTGTTGGTCGTATTCAGCGTGGTTCAATCAAGACGAACACACCTGTGACCGTGATTGACAAAGATGGCAATAAGCGTAATGGCCGTATCCTAAAGATCATGGGTTATCACGGCCTTGAGCGTGTAGATGTGGATTCTGCACAAGCAGGTGACATCGTGTGTGTGACTGGTCTTGACAATCTAAACATCTCAGATACCATCTGTGATCCTGCTAATGTTGAAGCATTGCCTGCCTTGTCAGTAGATGAGCCAACTGTTTCGATGACTTTCCAAGTTAACGATTCACCGTTTGCGGGTAAAGAGGGTAAATTCGTCACGTCGCGTAACATTCGTGAACGTCTGGATCGTGAACTAATCCATAACGTGGCGCTTCGTGTTGAAGATACTGACAGTCCTGAGAAATTCAAAGTATCAGGTCGTGGTGAGCTACATCTTTCAGTATTGATTGAGAACATGCGCCGTGAAGGCTTTGAGCTTGGCGTGTCTCGCCCTCAGGTCATCATGAAAGAGATTGATGGTGTCATGAGCGAACCTTATGAGAATGTGACTTTTGACGTTGAAGAACAGCATCAAGGCGCAGTCATGCAAGAGATGGGTGAGCGTAAAGGTGAGCTGACCAATATGGAAGTTGATGGCAAGGGCCGTATCCGTATTGAGGCGACTGTACCATCACGCGGCCTAATTGGCTTCCGTTCGGCATTCTTGACCATGACGTCAGGTACTGGCATCATGACATCAAGCTTCTCGCATTATGGACCTGCTAAAGAAGGTTCAGTGGCAAAACGTCAAAATGGTGTTCTGATTTCGATGGTGACGGGTACTTGCTTGGGTTATGCACTATTTAGCTTGCAAGAGCGTGGCCGTCTATTCGCTAAGCCGCAGCTTGAAGTTTATGAAGGCATGATCGTAGGTATTAACTCGCGTTCTGATGACATGGTGGTTAACCCAACCAAAGCCAAACAGCTAACGAACATTCGTGCGTCTGGCTCTGACGATGCCATCATCCTAACCCCTGCGTTAGAATACACGCTAGAGCAAGCGCTTGAATTTATCGAAGATGATGAATTGGTTGAGGTAACACCAAAATCAATCCGTATCCGTAAGCGTTATTTGACAGAGAACGAGCGCAAGCGTTTCGGTCGTAAAAAAGACTGATAACTATTTACAATATTTAACAATAAAAGCATACAAAAAAACATCTTTTGTTGTGGCTATTGCTATAATATGGCTCAAGTATTTATCAATACAATTAATACAGGCCTAATTTAGGTCTGTATTTTTATAGTTTATTTAAAATAGAGATTTTCTCATGAGTATGATTCAAGAATTTAAAGAATTTGCCCTAAAAGGCAACGTGATGGACCTAGCAGTAGGTGTGATCATTGGTGCCGCTTTTGGCAAAATCACCACTTCATTGGTTGAAGACATCATCATGCCAATCGTTGCATTCATCGTTGGCGGTGATATCGATTTCAAAAATATGTTCGTTCTATTGGGTGATGCACCAGCAGGCGTACCGATGACTTATGATGCACTAAAAGAAGCGGGCGCACCAATGCTTGCTTATGGTAGCTTCTTGACAGTAGTTATCAACTTTATCATCCTGGCATTCATCATCTTTATGATGGTTAAAGGCATGAATAAATTGCGTCGTAATTCAGAAGAAGAGGCGGCACCTGAAGAGCCATCAGAAGAGGTACTATTGCTTCGTGAAATCAGCGCCAAGCTGGGCGAACGTAAGTAGTATCATCTACAATAAAAAACACCTTTTTAAAAGGTGTTTTTTATTACCTAAAGCTTGCCTTGGCTTGGTTGCTCTAACTGGCTGTGCTACCCAAACTGCATTTATCCAGAATGGCGCAAAAGTAGAACCTGCTTTCAGCAAGTCACAAAGTTTCTATATCTCAGGCATTGGTCAAGAAAAGACCGTTAATGCTGCAGAGGTTTGTGGTGGTGCCGATAAGGTTGCTAAAGTTCAAAGCTTACAAAAGCCAAAAGACATTGGTCTAACAGTGCTAACTTTGGGTATCTACACGCCACACACTGCTGAAGTTTTCTGCAAATAAAGCGTGAACAAAATAAAAAACACCTTTTTAAGGTGTTTTTTATTTTTTATGTGAAATTTAAATTAAATGGGCTGACAATGTGGGCAGTAGACGCTGGCCCGTCCGCCGATTTTTTGATTTTCAAGAATGGTGCCGCATACAGTGCAAGGCTTACCATGATTGCCATATGCCAACAGAGTCTGCTGAAAATAACCTGTCTTGCCATTGCCCACCGTGAAGTCGCGTAAAGTTGATCCACCTTTTTCGATGGCTTTGGCTAGGATATTTTTGATGTGAGTTACAAGCTGTTCGATTTGGATTTCGTTAAGTTGATTGGCAGGTTTTGCTGGGTGAATGCCTGATAAAAATAAGCTCTCGGCAGCATAGATGTTGCCCACGCCAACGACGACCGCCTGATCCATAATGAGGGTCTTGATGGGCTTGGTGATGGGTTTGGACTTCTTGCCACAGCGTTGAATATGCCCATATAGATAGACAGCATTGAAAGTCTCATCAAGAGGCTCAACACCCAGATGATTCAAAAATCGATCGCGCGCACTGTCTTTATCATCGATATGATCATCATTATCCGCCCATAGAATGATGCCAAAGCGTCTGGGGTCGTGATAGTGTAATGCAATATCGCCAAAGCACATGATGAGATGGTCGTGCTTTCTAGGTTCAAGCTCATCATTGATGGGATGTTGCTGTAGGCTGCCTGACATACCAAGATGCACCATGAGCGCCTTTCGACTGTTATCCGCTTCGTGATAAAAGTGTAAAAGCAGATACTTGGCGCGTCGTTCTAATTTCTCTAAGCAAAACCCCACCAAGCCATCCAAATCATTCGGCATCATGTAGCGAAGTTTTGGTTGATAGACGTGTACGGAGGTCATGACATGACCCAGTAGGGGTTCTAGGCTTTTTTTGGTGGTTTCTACTTCGGGTAATTCAGGCATAAAGGCATCTTAGTTAGTGCTACGTCTGGCGTGTAGAACGTCTGGCTGTTGTTCGATTTTGGCAAGGAGGCGTGATAAGTGAGCCAGTCCTGCCACCTCGACATAAAACTTCATATGACTGACTGATTCGTCAGCGCTGACGGTCTCGGCACGATGTATGTTTACTTTTTCTTTGTCGATGATATTGACGAGATCTCTTAGGAGGCCACGGCGATTATTGGCCTCGACATGGATCGTAACAGGCTGATAACGCCCAAAGCTCTCCTGCCAGTCAGCACTCACGTGCCGCTCTGGCTCGCGCTCGATCAGGCGTAGATATTCGGGACATTTGGCGTTATGAATGCTAACGCCATGCGATAGCGTGACGAAGCCTGCAATCGGTTCGCCATGCACAGGCGTACAGCAGCCTGCCAAATGGATATCGACATTATCAAAACCATCCAAATCAATTTGATATTTATTGGGGCGATAAGGCGTCTTAATCTCGATACTGTCTTCATCAACCGGTGGCGTACCTAGGTTTAGCTTATTGCTGATTTTGCCGACCAGTTGTAGTACGCCGACGTCGCCCATGACCAAAGACAAAAACAGCTCATCTTCATTCTTGGCGTTAAATTCCTCTAGATAATCATTTAGATTGACTTGGTTGGGGCTGATGGACAGTCTGTCTAGCTCGCGAAGGAACATGCCTCGACCCGTCTCGATGTTTTTATCGCGGTCTTGTTTGTTAAACCATTGGCGTAATTTTGATTTGGCGCGGTTGGTGTGAATATAGCCCAGCGATGACACGAGCCAATCACGATTAGGCTCACGGTTCGACTTAGTGATGATCTCAACTTGATCGCCTGTCTTGGGCTGGTGGGTAAGCGGCACATAGCGACCATTAACGCGGGCGCCTTGAGCTTGGTTGCCAACTTCGGTGTGCACATAATAAGCAAAGTCCAGCACCGTTGCGCCTTTTGGTAGCTCGGTAATGTCGCCATCACGACTAAACACATAGATGCGTTCTGCATTGTCTAGATCAAGATCGTCTTCGGCTTCTGTGCCATTCTCAGGCTTATCATTGGCGAGCAATTGACGCAACGAGCTGATCTTTTGGGTGAGGTAGTCGTCTTTTTTGGCTTTTAGACCCTCTTTGTAATTGACGTGTGCTGCCTTACCAAGTTCAGCTTCAAAGTGCATGTCAAAGGTGCGAATCTGCACTTCTAGCGTGCGATGATTGGCGATGACCGCGGTGTGCAGTGATTTATAGCCGTTGGGCTTGGGATTGGTGATATAGTCATCGAACTGTTCTGGAATGTGCCGCCAAAGCCCGTGCACGATGCCAAGTGTGTAGTAACATTCTGCATTGCTATTCACTAGGACGCGCAGTGCACGGATGTCATACAGCTGGTCAAAAGACAGATTTTTCTTTTTCATCTTACGCCAGATGGAGTAGATGTGCTTTACGCGCCCAGACACTTCTGCGTCGATGCCTGCCTTTGCAAGCGCTTGGCTTAGGTCTTCTTTGACGATGTCAATATAGGCTTCACGCTCGCTACGCTTCTCTGAAAGTAGACTTGCGATTTTTTTGTATTCGTCGGGGGCAAGGTAGCGAAATGCTAAGTCTTCTAGTTCCCATTTTAATTGGGCGATAGACAGGCGGTGCGCCAGTGGTGCGTAGATGGTCATTACTTCGCGAGCGACGCGTTTTTGGCGGTCGGGCGGGGCAAATGACAACTCGCGCATGGCGAAGGTGCGCTCGGCAAGCTTGATAAGTACCGCTCGCACATCGTTGGTCGTGCTGATGAGCATGCTGTAGATGGTGGAGAGCTGATCGCGTTGTTCGCTTTCAAAGTAGTCTTCTAGGCGCTTATTCTCTTCGATGCTCTCTGAGAGTCGTCCCATGGCAAGCGTATCTTCCACCAGATGCGCAATGTCTTCACCAAAATTATTCTTGATGGTGTCAAGGCTAACCACTTCGCGGCGCGCTGTGCGATACAGCATGGCGGCGACCAAGGCATTCTCATCTTGGAACAAATAGGCCAAAATATCCGCCATGCCAATCCCCGTGGCATAAGCGCCCGAGCGGCTGACGTGGGGCTTGTTGGAGTGGACTTTGACAAATTCGCAGGCGCGGCGCAGTAGGGGTAGGTCGTCCTTGCCGATCCGAGCCGCAACGCTCTCAAGCCATGTATCGACATCGATGTCTGATTCGCTGATGCTGGCAGGAGATCGGCTTTGATTAGAGTAATCAAGCGTGGTGGTAAGCTTGGGGTTATTAAGCTGAGCCTTAAAATCGGGGTGAAGCTCCTTGGCGACCATACTGGCTGCCAAAGTTGCGCTGTCGGTGTCGCTGTTCGCCCCGCCCAAAAGCGGCAAGCCTTCACGAATTTGTACCACGAGATTTCCTTTTGCCCTAGGTTATTATCATCTGCTGAGAGTATCGGATATTATGGCATTTTCTGCGTGTTTTTTAAAGCAAAATAACCAAAATCCTTGTGCCTTGATGGTAAAAATATTTTATAAAATTTACCTTGGTGATTGCTCATTATTGTGTTATAATCTTCAACTTGCTGTCTTGTAGGCTAATCTTGCCAAAAAGATACGTTCTAAGATGACATCGCATTTTTGATTTGAGTTGTATATGCGTGTTTGGACAATTAATTGTCAGAAAAACACACTTTATCTGTGCCGTGTGGCAGACTTCCTTTCCTAAGCCGCGATGATTTTGAGGGCGACTTGCCCATTTTTTTACCCCGACAAAATGCCAAAACGTTCAGCCTTAAACTCGCCAGTTATTTGGTGGCTTGTGTTTTTTCTCATCTCGTGGTCTTAATAATAAAAAGGTAAATTATGACTCATTATATCGATGCCGCCATCCAAGACGATGCGCAGCCAAGCCACTGTGTTGCCACAGAAAACGACACCGCCAATAGCGATGCCATCACTTTTGAAGATCTAAAACTAAACAAACCCATCCTAAAAGCCCTAACCAAAAGCGGCTATACCAATCCAACGCCCATCCAAGCAGGCGCAATTCCGCATGCGTTAGACGGTCGCGATCTACTGCTATCTGCTCAGACAGGTTCGGGCAAGACAGCAGCGTTCGTGTTACCAATCTTGGATAAATTAAGCCGTGAAGAGCGCCTAGAGAAGCATATTTATGCGCTTATTCTAACACCAACGCGCGAACTTGCCCAACAGGTGCATGACAGCGTACGCGGTTATGGCGCGAACGTGCGTGGTCTTTATAGCATTCCTTTAGTGGGTGGCGCGCCTTATAGTGGGCAAATTCGCGCATTAAGAAAGGGCGTGCAGATCGTCATCGCGACCCCTGGTCGTCTGATTGACCACATGAATGAAGGCCGCGTTGATCTATCGAAACTGGACGTATTGGTTCTAGATGAAGCGGATCGTATGCTGGACATGGGCTTTGCTGATGACATCAAAACCATCCTAGAAAATGCACCGCAGACTCGTCAGACGGTCATGTCTTCTGCGACGTGGGATGGCGCGGTTGGTAAAATCGCTGAGAGCTTTACCGTTAATCCTGAACGTGTGTCTATCAAGGTTGAAAGTGCGCACATCGAAGAATCTGTGTATTTTTGTGATGATTTCCACCACAAAAACAAAATTCTGCTCGAACTACTTAACGATCAAGACATTAATCAAGCAGTGATCTTTACTGCTACCAAGCGCAGCACCGAGCAGCTGACCGAGACGCTAACCGACGCAGGTCTAAAGGCGCGTTATCTGCATGGTGATTTGCCACAAGGTAAACGCAATCGCATCATCAGCGATGTCAAAAGCGGCAAATGCGACTTTTTGATCGCAACTGACGTGGCGGCGCGTGGTATTGATATCTCTGCGATTAGCCATGTTGTAAACTACGACCTGCCGCGCCAAGTCGAAGATTATGTGCATCGCATCGGACGCTGTGGTCGAGCTGGTCGTACGGGTGTGGCGATGAACTTGTGTAGCTTTGATGATCGTGGTCAGCTACGCAACATCAACCGCTATCTAAAGCGCAGCATGAGCGAGTCGGTGGTCGAAGGCCTTGAACCAAAACGCGCGCCATTCGAGCAAGAAGAGCGCCGCAAAAAAGGCGGTAGAGACGGTCGCGGTCGTCAAGATCGCCGCGAAGGTCGTGGTCGCTTCGAGCGCCGTGATGATCGCGGGCTTGGTGCTCGTGCTGAGCGTTCAGAGCGTCGTTTCGACAATAAGCCGCGCTATAATGAACGCCGTGATGATCGCTTCGATCGTCGTGATCGTCATGCTGATGCGGGTTTTGAGCGTCGTGGCGAGCGCAATTATAATGATCATCGTGAGCGTCGCTTTGATGACAAGCCGCGTTTTGAGCGTGAACCTTATCGCGCTGAACGCCGCTTCGATGAAGAGCGTGGTTATTATCGTAACGACCGCCCAGAACGCCAAGGTGGCGAACGTCGTTATGGCGATCGTCAAGATCGCGGCTATGGCGAATACCGCCCGCGCGAGCAGCGCAGCTTTGACCGTCGTGATGACAGAGCTGACAGACCGCGCTTCGACCGAGAATCACGAGGTGGCTATGATGCACCGCGTCACGAGCGCCGTGATGATCGTCAAGGCGAGCGTGGCCGTCGTGAATTTGGTGGTGGCCGCACTGAGCGCCAGTTCGACAAGCCAAAATTCGATAGAGCTGACAAGCCACGTGGCTACAAGAAACCGAAGCCAGTCGAAGAGGTGTTCTTTGCCAAGCGTCAAGCCAAAAAAGAAAAACGTCGCTTTGGCGAGATTGACTGATTCATTTAATAAAAACACGCCTTTGAGCGTGTTTTTTGTGGTGATAAAAAAGACAGCCCAGCTTGGCGGTCTAAATAACGCTGCAAATAAAGAATTATTCTGTCACGTTGTAGATCTTACGGATGACACGCTTAAAGTAAGCAAAGGCATCATCAGCGCCTTTCATCGCAGCTGCACGATCTTCATCTGTGAGCTGTAGTGCATCGATCTTGGCTTTGGTGTCGCGCCAGTGCGGCATACGACCATCAGCGTGTGCTGCTAGGTGGGATGCACCAAAGTCGTCTTTTAGGTCAATTTTACCTGCTTCTTTGTATAAAATTGCAGCGCCGACATTAGAGCCTTCAACACAATATAGCCAGCCGATGGCTTCGCTGCCTGTGATGACAGGCGTCTCTACATTCTTGCCATAGGGTTCAACTTCCAGATCTTTCATGTCGGATTTCACGCGGTCAAGGCGAGCAAGATCTGCCAGACCATCAAATTGACCTGCCAATTGAGCATCTTGATAGATGGGGTTTACGGTGCTGTGAAACTCGTATTGCGCCTGTAGGAACTTTCGATAGTTGTCATGGCTGGCAAATGGGTTCATACTCATGACCAAATGATCGACCGCATCATGCGTGGTGCGAGAGTGTTCTTTTAAGGCTTCGGTTAGGGTAAGTTGGCACATATTTCACCTATTTTTATGATAAAAGCGGTCAAACCGCAGAAAAACTGTCCAAAAAAATTGCAAAATTGACTTATTATTTAAAAATAACGATAATCGTTTATATTAAATGTGATACTTTGTGCTATCATAAGCAGTATTGATTTGATTGATGACAATCATTAATGAAATCAGCGCTTATGACACAACGATCTAGAGCCTAATAGTGTTACAATATCCCCATAATTATAGCCTATTGCTGATAATTTTCAAGTAAAATTGGTACTTATTTTCATTTAGATTATTAATACATGCAAGATTCGTTCGATAACCGACCATCTGACACCAAAAAACACACCGTACATGCCAACAAGCTGGTCCGTTGGGTGTTCTTTTTGCTTGGATTTGCTTTTGTGGGGTTGGCGATTTTGGGGGCGATACTGCCTGGCATGCCAACGACGGTGTTTATACTGCTCGCGGGGTATTGCTGGGCGAAGAGTTCGGAGAGGCTCTACGTCTGGCTCATGCACCATAAGATCTTCGGGAAGATGCTAAAAGACTGGGAAGAGCGTCGTGCGATGCCACGCTTTGCCAAGTATCTGGCATGGAGCATGATGACGGCGTCTTGTGTGTTTATGTATTTTAAATTGCCACCTGATAAGATGTGGGTCACTATCCTAACAGCGGCAATCTGCGCCGTAACGGCGATATGGATGGCAAGATTGCCCGATGCATGATCTTTTGCTAATTTGGTTGGAATGAATAATAAATAAAAATATCCGCGACATGACGGATATTTTTATGTGCGGATACAGATTACAGCTGTTTTGTGCCAAAAATCTTATCACCTGCATCGCCAAGACCTGGGATGATATAGCCGTTCTCATTAAGGTGGCTGTCTAGGGCGGCGGTGTAGATTTTGACATCTGGATGCGCTTCATTGACCAAGCGAACACCTTCGGGCGCAGCGACCAGCACTAATGCTTTGATGTTCGTGCAGCCGTGTTTTTTTAGCATGTCGATCGTGGCAATCATGCTGCCGCCAGTGGCAAGCATTGGGTCTAGGATAAGGGAGGGGCGTTTGTCGATGTCGCTGACAAACTTCTCAAAAAAAGGCACAGGCTCAAGTGTCTCTTCGTCCCGCTGTAGTCCGACCACAGAGATTTTTGCGGTGGGTAATAAGTCAAGCACGCCATCAAGCATACCAATGCCAGCGCGCAGAATCGGCACTAGGGTGACGGTTTTACCTTTAATCTGTTCGCCATCGATCTCGCCGCACCAACCTTGCATCTTGAAAGTTTCGATTTCAAAATCGCGGCTCGCTTCGTATGCCATGAGCCTGCCAAGCTCTTTGGTCAGGGTGCGAAATTTATAGGTGCTGCACTCGGCGGCGCGCATGAGTGATAGCTTGTGACGAACCAATGGGTGGTCGATGACGCGGACATTTAGGGTCATGAGTTTGCCTTATGATGGATAATTTTTAGGTTGCGTATGATAGCAAGTTTACGCTTAATTTTAAAATAAATTTTATCAAATGGCGATGCTTAATTGCGTACTGCCAAGTCTAGGCTTCGGGGAGCTTGAGATCGCCATCTTTAATCATGCCGTGGCTACGCATGATTTTTGCAAAGATGAGCGTCAAAATGGCAGGCAGCACGACATGAAACAGCGCAATCAGCCCAATCGTATACATGCTAACCCCCATCGCATCGAGTGTGCCAACCTGACCAACCAGACCCGATGTGCCCATGCCTGCACCGATGGGAATGTTCGTCATGCCAAAGATCACCGTGGCGAAAGGTGCCAAAACTGCCCCTGCTAGGGTGGGTGGTAGCCAGACTTTGGGGTTTTTTAGAATGTTTGGCATCTGCAGCATGCTGGTGCCAAGCCCTTGAGCGACCACGCCTGAGATGCCGTTATCACGATAGCTCATCACCGCAAAGCCAATCATCTGTGCTGCGCACCCCACCGTCGCCGCACCTGCTGACAGCCCTGACAGCCCTAGACTAATGGCAATCGCAGCGCTAGAGATGGGCAGAGTTAGGAGTAACCCCATCGTGATCGCGATGATGACGCTCATTAGGATGGGGGATAATTCCATCGCCCAGCCGATGAACTGTCCTAGGCTGGTCATCAGGCTTGCGATGGCAGGTGCGATGGCGTACGCTGCGCCCATGCCTGCACATAGGGTCGTGGCAGGCGTGATGATGATGTCAACGGGTGTGGTCTTATGGACGAATTTACCAAGCTCTGCGCCGATCACACTTGCCACCAATGCCCCCACCACGCCGCCAAGCTCTGCACCCACGAGGCCAGTTGCCACGCTAGAAAATAGCACCAAAGGCGGCGCCTTTAACCCAAATGCCACACCCGCGCCGATCGCCGCACCGACTGCTGCCTGAGCATGACCGCCTGCCGTGACTAAGGGTGAGAAGTGCGTCCATGTGCCGATGTTTTTTAGGATTAGACCAATGATGAGTGAGCTAAATAGACCCAGCGCCATGCCATTTAAGGCGTCAATGCCGTAGCGCTGCCATGAGAATACGATGTTTTGTTTATCAAGATGGGCTTTTAACATGAGTGTTCCTTTGATGCCAAACCACAGTTGATGACCTACCACAAAATCAACAGACAGATAATTACCATAAAAATTGGCGTGCTTTGAAATCACCACACGCCAATCTTAAATTTAATATACTATAGCATAAATTTGGGGGATCTGCTATGCCTTCTTGGTCGGTCGCACCCAGCTGTCGATGGTGCTTTGCTTGCTGCGAGCTAAAGTCAGCTTATCATCAGGCGTATCTTTAGTAATCACCGACCCTGCCCCAATCGTGGCATTATTGCCAATCTTAACAGGGGCGACAAGCGAGCTATTACTGCCCACAAAGGCATTATCGCCAATATGTGTTTTAAATTTATTCACGCCGTCATAATTACAGGTAATCACCCCTGCCCCAATATTAACATCACGCCCCACATCGGCATCGCCAATATAACTTAAATGACTGACCTTCGCCCCTTGGTTTAATGTGGATTTTTTGATTTCTACAAAATTGCCAATTTTGACCTTGTCTTTAATATCCGCTTTTGGGCGAATATGGGCAAAAGGACCGATGGCAACATCCGCCCCAATATTGCTATCATCAAGCACGCAATTTGGCTTGATGTGGGTATTATTACCAATTACACAATTAGAGATAACATTGCCTGCATCAATTTGCACATTATCGCCCAATACCACATCGCCAATAAATACGGTATTAATATCAATAAACACATCGCTACCGCATTTTAATATACCACGAACATCCACACGATTAGGGTCGGCAAATTGTACGCCACTCATTTGTAATTCATGAATCAGATGAGCTTGATAAGTTCGTTCTAAATTGGCAAGTTGAATACGGTCATTCACGCCATCTATCTCAAATTCAAAAGTCGGGCTAATCGTTTTTATCTCAATATTATCCGCCACCGCCATTTTGATAATATCGGTCAGATAATATTCGCCTTGGGCGTTGTTATTATCGAGCTTTGGCAAATATTTATGCAATAGAGCATTATCCACACAATAAATACCGCTGTTGATTTCTTTAATTTGTCTTTGGGCATCGGTGGCGTCTTTTTGTTCCACAATGGCGATGACTTTATCATCTTGGCGGACAATTCGCCCAAGCCCAAAAGGATTTTCCACGCTCATTGTCAGCATACTAATGCCATGCGTGTTTTGTGCAATGAGATTTTGCAAAGTATCCAATTTTGTCAATGGCACATCGCCATACAAAATCAGGCTTTTACCGTCTTTTGGCAAATGGGGCAATGCCATTTGCACCGCATGACCTGTACCGAGCTGTTCGGCTTGCTCCGCCCATATCAAATCGCTGTCGGTAATCTCATCTTTGACCATTTGACCGTTATAACCATAAATCAAAATGGTGTTATCAGCATTTAATGCACGGCAAGTATCTAACACATGGCGAAGTAGTGGTTTGCCTGCTAAGGTTTGTAATACCTTTGGCTTAACCGATTTCATACGAGTGCCTTTACCACCTGCTAGAATGATGATGTTTAACATGAGATTTTCCAATATGAATGATGAATAAAATTGATATATTTTAGCATATTCGTCGCAGGCATTTAAGGGGGTGTGTGTTAAGATTAGTTAAAAATGGTTGGTGAATTGAGGTGGTACCATCGTACTGTTAGTCATTGATCAAAACTCATCATAATAATAAAAACTAATAAACTATCCAATCAGCGAGTTGTGATAAAATGAGCAGTATTTTACGACCAGCTTAATTCATAAGATTATGACCTACTCACATAGCAGTGAGGAATACCCAACATCACGACCGCCCAGCGCCAAGCTTTTGGGTGGCAGTCATTTTGCGGCTGGGTATAGCGCTGAGCATGTCGCAGGTGGTGAATTCGTGGTGGGAGCTGCGTTCGCTGCATGGGGCGCGTCTCCGTCGGCGGTGTTGATGGGGCTAATCATCGGCAATCTATTGGCGGTGCTTAGCTGGGCATGGGTGTGCAGTCCTGTCGCGGTGCGTGCCAGATTGACCTTGTATGAATATTTATCGCGCATGGCTGGGGTAGGCTTTGTTAAGGTATTTAACGTCGTTAATGGCGTCATCTTTGCGGTGATTGCTGGCGGGATGCTAACCATCAGCGCACAGGCATTACATGGTGCGATTGGGCTGCCTGCTCAGACGAATTGGTATTCTGACAGTCCTGCCTTTATTGGAATGGTGGCGTTGGTGGGCATGCTAGTGATGGTGATTAGCGCCTTGGGCTTTCATCGACTCACGACCGTCGCTCGTTATTTGTCACCTTATCTATTGATGATATTCGTGGTGTGTGGTTTGGCGAGTTTGCCGCTGCTTTGGCAGATGGGCAGGGCAGAGGGCTTGGGCTTTTGGCAGATTTTTGAGGCGTATATCTGGACGGGTAGAACGCCTGATGGCAAAGAGCCTTTTAGTATTTGGCACATTGCAGCTTTTGCGTGGGGGCTCAATCTGCCACTACATCTGGGCATGGGCGACATGAGCACGCTTAGATTTGCCAAAAAATGGCAGTATGGCTACCATTCAGCTTGGGCAACCTACGGCGGTCACTTCGTGGCGTGGGTGGGTGCAGGGATGCTTGGTGCGACCAGTGCGCTACTGATGGGTGTGCCGATTGGTAATCTAGATATTGGTGGTGTGGTGGTACCAGTGCTTGGTGTGGCAGGCGTGACGGCCGTTGTGCTGGCGTCCATCACGACAGCTGTTCCCAGTCTGTACCGAGCGACGTTGGCGTTCGATGGTGTTTGGCGAATTGGCTTTGTGCAGATGACGGTGTTCTTGGGTGCGATAACGACCATCATCGCTTGCTTTCCGTTGATATTCCTGCGTTGGCTGGACTTGATGGCGTATTTTAACATCATCATGGCGCCTGTGGGGGCGATGATTGCAGCGGAGCACTTTATTCTGCCAAGATTTGGCATTCGCCCACTGTGGCGAGCAGAGAGTCGCATTAATAAAAGCGCCATCATCACATGGCTGGCAGGGCTGATATTGGCGGCTGGCTTATTAATGAGCGGCGTGCATTTATTTTTTGTGTTTATACCGGTGTGGTTGGTGTGTGTGGCTCTGTATGCGGTGTGTGGTTATCGCGAAGCCAAGGGGTATCGGCAGGGCGTATCATTAGAGGCTTTATATGAAGCATCTTATGGGCATGATGAAATCACGCATCAGACACGACAAAGCCAGCCTTTGTTAGGCAAAAAAGCCTTATCAATAATTCTTGTCGTCATGCTTCTCACCTGCTTGCCTTTATATGGCGATGACCCTGCGTCGATGCTTGGCGTATTCCAGCAGCTACTGATGGCGTTGACGGTGTTGTATTTCTCGGTGGTGATGATCATTAATGGGTGGCGATTGCTTAGGTAACTCCGATCATAGTGCGACAGACATAATAACCATCAGAACCACCGCCGACATAATCCCTGCCAATATATCATCAATCAATATGCCAAATCCGCCAGAGACGTTTTTATCCACCCATTTAATCGGAAAAGGCTTAATAATATCAAAAAAACGAAATAAGATAAAAGGAATAATCAAAAATAAAATTAAACTTGGGTGCCAATGCGCCAATCCGCTTTTATTGTCATCCGGTGTACCTATCAACAACCAAACACTTGGCAATAATGCAATCCACATTCCCACCCATTCATCAAAAACAATGTGTGGGTCATCGTGGGTATTCATCAAATCCGATGTTTTACCACAAATATAACTACCCACCAAACACCCTAAAATAGTAATAATCAAAAATCCCCAAAATCCCAATAAAAGCATGGGCAAGGCGATAATAAGCCCACCCACCGTCCCCCAAGTGCCAGCAGCTTTTTTGGGCAAGCCTGAACCCAAGCCAATGCCCAGCCAATACACGCACTTTTCAAAGGCGGTGGCACTAGGCGGACAAGGGGGGCAGGGGTTTGATTTACGAATGTCGGGTTTGTGATTCATGATGTTTTATTTACAAATTCTCGTTTATAAAGCATGTGATTTTGAATATTATTCAGGGCATCATTTTCATCCCAAATTTGCAATTCCCATGGATAATAAAAATTACTGGCATTTTTAAAATACACGTGAATGCCAATATAGCCGTCCACGTCTCTTAAATACCAATTTTTAAGACCGTATTTTTCTTTATAATCATCCAATTTTTCTAAGATAATTGCAATATCATCGGATGGTAAGACAATCCTCGCCCCAAAAATATCATTTAGAATATTATTGGTAGGGTATTGATTTTGGCGATTGAGATAACGATTGATTTTATCTTGAATGCTTTCGGATGTTTTGACACGATAATAAAAAGCAATGTCTTTGGTATCGGCAAATAGTAAATAATCGTTTATCGCTTCGTGTAAATTTAGTCGATAAGACAAAATATGCTCTATGGGGATATTTTTTAGGCTACGGCTTAGGTTTAGTTTTTGTACTTTGCCTGTTTCAAAATAATCTTGGGAATATTTGGCGTGAATTAGGTTGATTTCACGAATTAGACGTTCGGTTTTTTCAATGTTGTCGGTCAAATCATTCATCAAAAATGCTCCCACCCTTTTACCAATAAATCCACTTCTTTTTTATTGTGTAAAAATACCAATCCTTTATCCGCCACAATGTGCCCAATGGGATAAATTGGCATATCAGGATTTTGGGTTTTGAATAAATCAAGTTTAGCAGAAGGCATGGTAAAGCACAATTGATAATCATCGCCCCCATTGATTTGATGTTGCCATTTTTGGGCGTGGGGCAAGGCATCAAGCAGGGCGTGGCTTGGTATGGCATCAAGGTCAATCACCGCCCCCATGCCACTTGCCCTCAAAATATGCCCCAAATCCTGTCCCAAGCCGTCCGAGATGTCAATCATGCTGTTTGCAAAGCCGATGAGTCGCCTACCAAGTGCCACCTGTGGGGCAGGGTATTGCATGGCTTGACGTAGCTCGTGGGGCAGACTGTCTGGCGGTCGGTTGGCATGTCCATCTCCGTTCAAATCGTCCAAAATCCCATGTAGGGCAAGTCTTGCCAGCCCCACCGTGTCACTCACACACACCGCATCACCCACGCACGCCCCTTGCCGTGTGATTGCTTGATTTGACGGAACAAAACCCAAAGCCGTCACCGAAATCGTCAAAACAGGCGAGCCTGTGGTGTCGCCCCCAATCAGCTCCACGCCAAAGGGCGTGCAAGCGTCCGCCAAACCGTGTGCAAATGCCTTGCAAAAATCATCATTCGCCATGCTCTTTGGTAAGGACAGTCCCACCAAAATGGCGTAAGGTGTCGCCCCCATGCTGGCAAGGTCGGACAGATTGACCGCCACCGCCTTATAGGCAATGGCGTGCGGGTCGGTCTCATGGACAAAATGCCGTCCTGCCACGAGCGTATCCACACAGCTGACAAGCTGGCTATTTGGCGGAATGCGGCTTACTGCGCAATCATCGCCAATGCCCAAAACGGTGCTTGGGTGGCGTGTGGTGGCGTGTTTAAAATGGGTGTAGATTAGGGAGAATTCAGACATGTCAGTTGGGGACTTTGTTGAGAAGCTTGCTAAGCTTGAACAGTTTTTTGGTGGATTTGTCATCAGAGCCATCGTCGATGATGTTGCCATGCTTGTCAATTGTGATGAACTGATCATTCATCTCAACTTGAGCCACGCCATTGTCAAATGGTAGGGCGTGGTCGTACTGCATCGCGATGACAAGCTTGCCAGTCTTATCTATAAATCCCCATTTAGCATCCGTGCGTACAGCGGCCAAGCCCTCGGAGAATTTCATGGCTTGGTGGTATTGCAAGGGGATGATGGGTTGGTTGTTTGAATCGATAAAGCCATACAAATCATCTTTGACCACGACCGCCGCGCCATCTCTAAAATCGGACGCGTTATCGTATATGAACGGTATGGCGATATTGCCTGATTTGTCCATAAAGCCGATTTGTCCGTCTCGCTTAACCATAACTAAGCCTTCTTTAAAGTCGGATGCGACTTCTGTGCTGTCATCGAGCGCAATGACAATGTTGCCCTTGGTGTCAATAAAATAACCATCTCTGCCTCTTTGGACGTAAGCCAACTGCTCGCTAAAACTGTCCGCGTCATCATATACCAAATCAATGACGATGCGACCTGCCGAATCAACGAATCCATATTTGCCGTCTTTTTCGCCTTTGGATAGTCCGCCATAAGGGCAGGCGATGTAGTCTAGCTTGG
>NZ_JAAELD010000236.1 GCF_024227015.1 Moraxella sp. | reverse complement strand
TCATTGATCATCGTCCGCGACGATATGCTGCCCAAACAGATGCATTTGGCGGTCCTGAATCCGATCAAAACCCGACTGACCGTCAATTTTCCTTTAGAACCCCTCAGCGAGCAGGAAACCGAGCAGTTCATCGCTTACCGACTCAGCCAGGCTAAGGCACCCAAAGACCTGTTTGAACCCGATGCCATTGCCCTCATCTCGGCCCATTGCCATGGTCACAGACGCCAAATTATGAATGTGGGTACATTGCTGCTCGCTGAAGCGTATTATCAAAAACAGAAAACCGTCAGCGCACAATTGTTCATGGGCTGTGATCTGATTCAATGAAAAAATTGCAGCCAGTTGCACATCGTGCACAATGACAGCGGCCAATTGTCATCACGATCCAGTGGTTTTAATTTTAGATCAAACCCAGGCGCACCAGAGCCAACTGCGCCGCTAAGCGATAAGCTGGTGCCAAAAACTCGGCGGTTTACGATTGAAAGGACCCGGCTTTGCCGGGCCCTTTGCTTTTTGATTTAAAACCGCTCACAACCATGACTGTAATCATGTCACCCAAAAGGGGGATGCTATGCAACTTAGCGCTGATATGTTGCCTATCTGCCGGATCAATAAG
>NZ_JAAELD010000235.1 GCF_024227015.1 Moraxella sp. | reverse complement strand
TTTATAAAATTAAAAGAATGGTATGGAAAAATATAAGATGGCAGGCGATGAGGGACTCGAACCCCCAACCCTCGGTTTTGGAGACCGATGCTCTACCAATTGAGCCAATCGCCTAAGGAGTTAAGGACTGCTATTATAGCAAAGATAATCTAGAATGCAAGAGATTTAATAAATTATTTTTAAGCCCCTTGCATTCTATTTGTTGTTTAGAAGTAGTTATAAAATAAGTATTCTTTACGTCCATTTAGAGCTTCAACTTCACACATCAGACGATATACCTCTTTTTCATCTTGAGTGCCGCCATTAGCGATAGACTCTGCCTTACAGGCTGCTTCACGCTCCTTATTGACCGCTCGCTGTTCTTCACGCAACGCATCCTGCGTTTCAGCATCCAAAGAATTCCAGATTTCATTAATCTCATTAACCGCTCGTTTGTAAGCGGCTTTTGCCTGGCTGATTTGAGCGTCCATTTGGGCTCGCTCCGCCGCCGCTAATTCAGCCGCTTCTTTTTTGAGCTGGGCTTCGTGTTCAGCTTGTTCTTTGGCTGCTCTTGCTTCTTCCTCAATGGCCGCTCTTTGTATTTCTAATTGCTCTTTGACAATTTTATTTTTTGAAACCGCCCAACCCAATAGATCTGCAAGACCAGCTTGCGGACTGCCATCTTCTAGCTGAGCGTATACTTTTTGACCATCGTCTGTGGGCTGAAGGTTATAGCTGATGCCTATTTTATATATATCAGCACTCGTGGATGATTGTTCAAAACCGTGATTTTCTAATATGTTATCAACAGTCTCTTCAAGCTCCATCGCATCCAAAGATGCTTGGGCATCCTGCTTAGTCTTGGCAGGAATCTTAACCTCAAGATTGGCTTCGCAGAATATTTTTGTGCTGTTTGGATCAGTTTTGGCGGTACGTACATCGGCTATTGACATTCCAAGACCTTCAACAGAGGCGCGGATAGATGATAAAGGTTCATCAGTTTCTCTTTTTATTGCTTTTTCTGTAGCCTCACTGACAATGCCCTGGATCAAAGACAGACCATCTGGGTCACTACAATCAATCTTCTTGTTATCAAAGCAGCCTGTCAAAGCCACAGTTAATACCGCAGGCAAACCCATCATCAACCAAGTCTTCATTAGAGCTCCATTACCAAAATGTAATTCAATGTAATCAAAAAATACAACATTTACATTTTAGTAAAATAACCCCAGGATATCAAGTGTTATTTATTTAGGTTCGCGACTTGTTTTTAAGTACTTACCCCAAAAACCAAACCCCCCACCATCTCTGGCAGGGGGTTTTGACTTTGGTAAGTCGTTTGGTTTGTTTGCTGTTAGGCTAATCTTGTTAGATTAGTTCTTAACGTTAGCAACAACACCAGCGCCTACGGTACGGCCACCTTCACGGATCGCGAAGCGTAGACCTTTGTCCATGGCGATTGGATGGATAAGCTCAACGCTCATCTCAACGTTGTCACCAGGCATAACCATTTCAGTACCTTCTTGTAGAGTGATGGCACCAGTTACGTCAGTAGTACGGAAGTAGAACTGTGGACGATAGCCGTTTAGGAATGGCGTGTGACGACCACCTTCTTCTTTTGATAGTACGTATACTTCTGCGTCGAAGTTAGTGTGCGGCGTGATTGAACCTGGTTTAGCAAGTACTTGACCACGTTGAACTTCTTCACGCTTAGTACCACGTAGTAGAACACCACAGTTCTCACCAGCACGGCCTTCGTCTAGAAGCTTACGGAACATCTCAACACCAGTACAGGTAGTCTTAGCAGTGTCTTTGATACCAACGATTTCAACTTCGTCACCAACTTTGATGATGCCAGACTCAACACGACCAGTTACAACAGTACCACGACCAGAGATTGAGAATACGTCTTCGATTGGCATTAGGAATGGACGATCGATGTCACGCTCTGGCTCAGGGATGTAGCTATCTAGAGTGCTTAGTAGTTCTAAGATAGCTGGCTCACCATATTGACCTTGGTCGCCATTTAGACCTAGTAGTGCAGAACCTTTGATGATAGGAGTGTCATCACCAGGGAAGTCGTAGTCAGATAGAAGTTCACGCACTTCCATTTCTACTAGCTCTAGTAGTTCTTCGTCGTCTACTAGGTCGCACTTGTTCATGAATACCATGATGTAAGGTACGCCAACCTGACGAGATAGAAGGATGTGCTCACGAGTTTGTGGCATTGGGCCGTCAGTAGCTGCTACAACTAGGATAGCGCCGTCCATCTGTGCCGCACCCGTAATCATGTTTTTAACATAGTCGGCGTGGCCTGGGCAGTCTACGTGCGCGTAGTGACGTGCTTCAGTGTCATACTCGATGTGAGAAGTGTTAATGGTAATACCACGTGCTTTTTCTTCTGGTGCTGAGTCAATTGCAGCGTAGTCTTTTGCTTCACCACCGTGGTGCTTAGCAGCAACAGTTGCGATAGCAGCAGTTAGGGTAGTTTTACCGTGGTCAACGTGACCGATGGTACCAACGTTTACGTGTGGTTTGTTACGTTCGAACTTGGCTTTGGCCATGATACTATTCCTTTTAGAATGGTCTTAATCTGATTGATATAAGACAATTTAAACAATAAAAATTTAAATCTTCTACCTTGATTGCAAGACATTAAATGATGCTTGCAATCAAGTATTGTTAGATTAACAGATGAGTAAATTACTCGTCGTCATCTTTAGCAGTGAACTTCTTGATGATCTCATCAGCAACGTTCTTCGGAGTCTCTTGGTATTTTGCAAATTCCATAGAGTAAGTCGCACGACCTTGAGACATAGAACGCATTTGAGTAGCATAACCGAACATCTCAGCAAGCGGTACTTCAGCACGGATGGCTTTGGTGCCGCCAGGTAGATCGTCCATACCTTGAACCATACCACGACGACGGTTCAAGTCACCCATGATGTCGCCCATGTAGTCTTCTGGAGTCTCAACTTCTACCTTCATGATAGGCTCAAGCAACGCTGGAGAGGCTTGCATAAAGCCTTTCTTGAATGCCATAGAACCTGCCATTTTGAACGATAGTTCGTCAGAGTCAACGTCATGGTAAGAACCATCATACAGAGTTGCTTTAACGTTAACTACTGGGTAGCCTGCTAGAACGCCGTTTTTCATACGCTCTTGGATACCTTTGTCTACTGCACCGTGGTATTCTTTAGGTACAACACCGCCCACGATTTCTTCAGCAAATTCGTATTCCACTTCACCTTCTGGATCAAGTGGCTCAAGACGTAGCCAAACGTGACCGAATTTACCACGACCACCGGTTTGACGAACGAATTTACCTTCAACTTCAACAGTCTGACGGATCGTTTCACGGTAGGCAACTTGAGGTGCACCGATGTTCGCTTCAACGTTAAATTCACGCTTCATACGGTCAACGATGATGTCAAGGTGTAGCTCACCCATACCAGAGATGATGGTTTGGCCTGATTCTTCATCAGTACGTACACGGAATGAAGGGTCTTCTTTAGCCAGACGGCCTAGAGCGATAGACATCTTCTCCTGGTCAGCTTTAGTTTTTGGTTCAACCGCTAGGCTGATAACCGGATCTGGGAATTCCATGCGCTCAAGGGTGATAACATTGTCATTATCACATAGTGTGTCACCAGTAGTTACGTCTTTTAGACCTACGAATGCTACGATGTCACCAGCACGGGCTTCGCTCACTTCTTCTTGTGAGTTAGCGTGCATCTCAACGATACGACCGATACGCTCACGCTTCATTTTAACAGGGTTATATACGCTGTCACCTTGCTGAGCAACACCAGAGTAGATACGTACATAAGTCAAGTTACCAACGTACTTATCGTTTTGGATTTTGAATGCCAAACCAGCAAATGGTTCATCATCAGAAGATTCACGAGTACCTTCAGATTCGTCTTTGTCATCAAGGATACCTTTGATGGCTTCAACGTCATTTGGCGCGGGTAGGAATTCGATTACTGCGTCAAGCATACGCTGTACGCCTTTGTTTTTAAAGGCAGTACCACATAGCATTGGTTGGATTTCACATGCTAGTGTACGAGCACGAAGACCAGCTACGATGTCTTCACGAGACAGATCGCCTTCTTCTAGGTACTTGTCCATTAGCTCTTCTGAGCTTTCAGCGGCTGCTTCAACCATGTTGTTGCGCCATTCTTCAGCAACATCAACTAGGTCAGCAGGAATTTCGCCGTATTCAAACTTCATACCTTGAGATTCTACATCCCAGATGATAGATTTCATCTCAAGTAGGTCGATAACACCTTCAAAGTTATCTTCAGCACCGATTGGCACAACTACAGGTACAGGGTTACCACCTAGACGAGTTTTTACTTGCTCAACTACGCGGAAGAAGTTCGCGCCAGTACGGTCCATTTTGTTAACGAACGCAAGGCGTGGCACTTTATATTTGTTAGCTTGACGCCATACAGTTTCTGATTGAGGCTGTACACCGCCAACCGCACAGTAAACCATACACGCACCGTCTAGTACACGCATAGAACGTTCAACTTCGATGGTGAAGTCAACGTGGCCGGGGGTGTCAATTAGGTTGATGCGATGCTCTGGGAATTGATCAGACATACCCGACCAAAAGCAAGTGGTTGCTGCTGATGCGATGGTAATACCACGCTCTTGCTCTTGCTCCATCCAGTCCATGGTGGCAGCGCCTTCGTGCACTTCACCTAGTTTGTGGCTCTTACCTGTGTAGAACAACATACGCTCAGATGTGGTGGTCTTACCAGCATCGATGTGCGCAGAGATACCGATGTTACGATATCTGTTTAGGGGGGTTTTACGTGCCATAATTTTTCCTAGAAAAATTCTGATTAATTGGGTGTCTGATGGATAATTTTAATCAACATTCATGACCAAAACATGACAATCAGACTTATATGGGCCGACTTGGATGATAAGGCATCATCCAAGCCAATGCACCTGTTATTAAGAAATGCTTGACAGCACTTCTTAAATTAGAAGCGGAAGTGCGAGAACGCTTTGTTCGCATCAGCCATACGGTGAACGTCATCACGTTTCTTGATGGCAGCGCCTTTACCTTCTGCTGCATCGTTTAGCTCACCAGCTAGACGTAGAGCCATTGATTTTTCAGAGCGCTTAGCGGCGGCGTCAGCCAACCAACGCATTGCTAGGGCAGTACGACGGGAGGGACGTACTTCCATAGGTACTTGGTAGGTAGCACCACCAACACGGCGAGCTTTAACTTCCACCGTTGGGCGAACGCTTTCTAGCACTTCTTCAAAGAATGCAACTGGATCTTCAACGTTGCGCTTAGCAGCAACAGTCTCTAGTGCGCCGTAAACGATTTTTTCAGCGACTGATTTTTTACCATCAACCATTACGTGGTTGATGAATTTTGCGATGGTTTGGCTGCCGAATTTAGGATCTGGTAGGATTTCACGGGCAGCGACGACACGACGTCTTGGCATAATAGTTTCCTTATATCTTCAGGATAATCTGGTATAAAAGCTAGCTTAACCAGCCTTACTGCGTATGTGGGTTTGACACACCAAACCCTAAAATACGCAAATGATGTCTTTAGGCTTATGCCTTAGGACGCTTAGCACCGTACTTAGAACGGCCTTGTTTACGATCTTTCACGCCTGCACAGTCAAGTGCGCCACGCACGGTGTGATAACGAACACCTGGAAGATCTTTTACACGACCGCCACGGATCAATACAACACTGTGCTCTTGAAGGTTATGACCTTCACCGCCGATGTAGCTAGATACTTCATAGCCAGAAGTTAGACGTACACGGCACACTTTACGCATGGCTGAGTTAGGTTTTTTTGGAGTCGTAGTATATACACGAGTACAAACGCCGCGACGTTGTGGGCAGGCTTGTAGTGCAGGTACTTTCGACTTTTCAGTAATGGTCTTACGACCTTTACGGATAAGTTGGTTTGTAGTTGCCATTGGCAATTTCTCCCGTTATTAACAATATGGCTATTTTTTATGCAATAGCCGACTATCCCCTTTTAGGGGCACTATATTATAGAGTCAAAGTCAAAAAAATTCAAGCACAAGCAAAAAATAACTTAGCTTATGCTTGAATATCATCAGCGATAACCAGCTTATGACAGCTGGTATGGCAATTTACTCATCTGTATCAGCAGGTTTTTCACTGGCATCTATTTCTTGTGAACGCTGATTCTCGGTTAGTAATTGTGGACGTTCTGGGCGAAAAGTTACCATCGCTGTGCCTAGCACCTCTTCGATCAGCTCACGGTTATAATACGCGCCAACACCCACCGAAGTAACCGGCAATAGCTTGCCAAGCCAGCCTAATTTTAGGTTATCGATATTGACGTATTTTGAGAGTTCATCCAGCTGTTTGTTGAACGATTCACCGGCGCTGTATTTTAGACCAACGTTTTGCAGCTCCTGCTTTAAGCTTGAACGCTCTGCATTGGCAAATACGGCATTACCTAAGGCGAGTGCAGTTAGGATGATTTGCTTTTCTTGAAGTCTGGTCAAGTTAGCGCCTGACAGCACGCCATAGGCGATCTTGATGCCTTCTTTGCCGGTTAATGGCTTATCATAGATCAGCGCCAACTGATACACCGCCTTTAATGACACCATCAAAAGCCATCCAGCATCTGCGATCAGACCCTTGATACCTGCAAGACCTGCCAACCCACCCATCACCGCCAAGGCACGGTTCTGATTGGCGACATCGCGCGCAAAATCATCGCGCTCGATATCGGTCAGACTGGATAAATTGGCAAAACGAGAATCTCTGAGCAGATCTTTTTTTGCCCAATTATTCGCCCAACTAGCTGCTTTATTAAAAATAAAATCGGTCACGCCGTCACTATTAACGCTCGGGGCTACTTTACCCACTAAGGATTGAGCGGTGGTGAATTTTGGACCGAATAACTGAGCGCTCATGCTCGATGTCTGCTTACGAAAAGCGTCTTGTTCGTATTCTTTGGCGTTAAGATCGACCGCATGATAAGGCTCGCTAGTCGATTTTGAGCCATTCATCGCACTTAAGAATGCGCCAAGTTTGCCAAGTGCGCCAGCCAGACCACCTTTGGCATCGCCATCAGTCCCTTGCGCTTCGACTGTCTCTTTGATTTCTTGAATGTTTTGGGTTAACTTTTCTTTGGCATCAGTCGCACGCTCTTTGGCATCTTCAATAAGATCGCCTAGCTCATCTTGGGCTTTTTGCTTAGTGCTTTCAACCTTGTCCCTGACGTCTTCGATGGCCTCTTTGGCAGCATTCTGTAAATCATCTAGACCACCCTGCTCGCCCTTGCTAATGTTAGCAGCTTTAGACGCCATTTCATCCAGTGCGTTATCAACTCTTTGTTTGATAGACGTGGATTCGTCCTGATTGGTCTTATCTTGGCTGTCTTGAGCATTGCCTTTAGGCTCTTGGGCATCACGAGAATCCTTAACCACCAACACGTCTTGTACAGATTTATTATCAATATCTACTTGCGCCACGACTTCGACGCCATCTGTGGCATCTAGAGAGTTGGCCAAATTGTCTAGGTTGTCTAAATTATCGTTGTGGGATTTATTATCGTTGTGGGATTTTTTATTTGGCATCATGATCTCCTTGGATGCTATTTTTTGAATAAATTTTACTCAATGTCTACCTTTAATACTATCATAAAGACCGCGCCCTTGCCAAATAAAAACTTAGCGAAAATGTTATCCTGTACGCCAAATATTACAGGCAGATTAAGGAAATGAAAACTTAGGCAATTTATACAGGCAATGGCGAATACCGCGAATCTGCGATTTAAAAATTTCCATTTTTATCAAATAATTTGTTACAATAACCAAAATACAACTGTAAACTTTTTTATATCTCATAAGGAACATTCCATGAAACGAGTCGTCATCACAGGCATGGGTATTGTCTCAAATATTGGCAATGACCTAGCTACCGTTACCGATAGCCTAAAAAACGGCAAATCAGGCATTATCTTTAACCAAAGTTATGCCGATAATGGCTTTAAATCGTGCGTATCAGGCTCGATTGATCAAAGCACGCTTGATACATCAGGCATTGACCGCAAACTAAAACGCTTTATGTCGGATGCTAGCCTTTACGCCTATGTGTCCGCCTTATCCGCCATAGATAACGCAGGTCTGTCCCTTGATGATGTGGCGGATAACGTGCGTGTGGCGGTCGTGGCAGGCTCAGGCGGAGCAAGCACGGCAGACGTGGTCAGCTCGGTAGATAACATGAAAGCCAAGGGACTGCGTGGCGTGGGAGCCATGGCAGTGCCAAAAATCATGAGTAGCACGGTGTCCGCCACGCTTGCCACGGGGTTAAAAATTAAAGGCATTAGCTATTCGCTGTCGTCCGCCTGTGCCACGTCCAGCCACTGTATCGGTCATGCCATGGAGCTTATCCAGCTTGGCAAGGCGGACATGGTCATCGCAGGGGGCGGAGAGAGCGAGCATTGGACGCAGTCATGTATGTTCGACGCCATGGGAGCGATGAGTACAAGCTATAACGACACGCCCACCACCGCAAGTCGCCCTTATGATAGTACCCGAGACGGCTTTGTCATCGCAGGCGGTGGCGGTATGGTAGTCGTGGAGAGCCTAGAACACGCACAGGCTCGCGGGGCGAACATTTTGGCGGAAATCGTGGGCTATGGGGCAACGTCAGACGGTGCGGAAATGGTCGCCCCCAGCGGAGAAGGGGCAACTCGCTGTATGCAAATCGCCCTAGCACAGGCAGAGCTTGACACGGTGGATTATGTCAATTCGCACGGCACATCAACACCGCTTGGGGACATCACCGAGCTACACGCCATTGCAGACGTGTTTGGCGGTGCGGACAAAACTCCGCCCATTAGCTCAACCAAATCCATGACAGGGCATAGCCTAGGAGCGGTGGGCGTGCAAGAGCTGATTTATTGCGTGCTGATGATGAATAACGACTTTATCGCCCCGAGTATTAATATCACCGACATGGACGAAAAAGCCAAGCCTTTTGACATCGTGCACACCACACGCCAAACCGAGATTAACACCGCCATGAGCAATAGTTTTGGTTTTGGTGGGACAAATTCGGCATTGGTGATGAGAAAATTT
The DNA here is from genome assembly GCF_024227015.1 of Moraxella sp. Taxonomy (GTDB): domain Bacteria; phylum Pseudomonadota; class Gammaproteobacteria; order Pseudomonadales; family Moraxellaceae; genus Moraxella. The sequence goes on along the minus strand of NZ_JAAELD010000235.1, from coordinate 2,669 downwards.
AAGGGTTAAAATAAAACCCAAAATCATAATAAAACCCTATTTCAAAAATAGGGTTTTATTTTTACCGAACTTACATTACAATTCGATTTTTTCTACACTTTCCTTTAAAAATGCTCACACACCCCCTTACCACCACGCACACTCCAAGCCAGCTTGTCGCACTCATCGCCACGCACCGCCCCGATTGGCAGGTGTGTTTTTTGCACAACGCTCATCGCCCCGTCATTGGCATTTACCCTGCTGTTTCGTGGACCGCCGTCTTTACAAATGGCTTATCCATTCACAAAAAAACTCGCCAAAACGACAACCACACCTACCCTGCCACCTATACCGATTGGCAAAACGAGCTTATCGCCTACTGCCAAGCCCACACCCCAATCCCCACACGCCACGGCGAATATACGCACGGCTTAATGGGCTTTATCGGTTATGACCTATCAGCTCATGAATTAAATCCTAACATCGCTATCAAGCCTGACCAGCCTTGTGCTTATTTTGGGCATTATGATATTTATATTAAGCCGTGCGAGCATGGATTTGACTTGATTGGTATCAATGTTGATAAACAAATTTTTGATGAAATAAAGAATAGTTTAACTGATTTATTAAATCAACAATTACCAAAACCAACACCTGCCCAATTTATCTCATCATGGCAAAAATCGGATTATAATCACGCCTTTAACCAAACCCAAGAATATATCAAAGCAGGCGATACTTATCAAATTAACCTGACCCAAAAATGGCAAGCGGATTTGGCTAATTTAGCCAGTTATTTGCCCCATTTGCAAGATAAAATCAATGCCCCATTTGCAGGGTTTTTAAAATTAGGTGAATTTGAAATTTTATCAGTATCGCCTGAATTATTTTTTGAATTTCATAAAATAGAAAATAATATTCATATCATCACAAAACCCATAAAAGGCACACGCCCACGCCATGATGATGCTAATATAGACAATGAGTTAAAAAATGAACTCAAAAACAGCGAAAAGGATATTAGCGAAAATTTAATGATTGTGGATTTGCTCAGAAATGACTTAGGCAAATACGCCCATATCGGCACGGTAAAAACGCCCAAACGCTTTGCCATTGAAAGTTTTAAAAATGTACATCATATGGTCAGCACCATTACCGCCCAATTAAAAGACGTACATAGCCTAGAAGTCTTATTTGGCAGTTTGCCCGCAGGGTCAATCACAGGCACACCAAAAAAACGGGCGTGCGAGATTATCCATGAATTAGAAATCTCCCCCCGTGGGGCGTATTGCGGAACCATGGGCTATATGAATTTTGACGGTACGGGGAATTGGAATGTACTCATTCGCACGTTGCACAAATGGCAAAAAACGGAACTATGGGCAGGAGGCGGTATTACCATAAAATCGGACATGGCTAGCGAATATCAAGAATGTTTGGATAAAGTGGGGAATATTATTCAAATAATGACAGATTAAGCCAAAAAAATCCGCCCAAAATGGACGGATTTTTTATTTGTGTCATATTACCTGGGTGCGCTCGATGAGCCACGCTTTGGCGTCGCCATCAACACGATCAATCAGTGCATCGTGCACTTTTTTGTGATAATCATTGAGCCAGTTTTTTTCTTCGATTGTCAATAATTCTGGCAACAACAGACGAGTATCAAACGGACACAAGGTTAAATCTTCAAACTTAGCAAATTCGCCAAACTCGGTGCTGTGCGCAGGCACGGTCGCCACCAGATTCTCAAGGCGAACGCCCCACTTGCCTTCACGGTATAGCCCTGGTTCGTTACTGGTGATCATGCCCAATTGCATGGTGCGCTCTGTCGATGATGGCGCATTGCGCGAGATGACCTGCGGACCTTCGTGGACATTTAGAAAATAACCCACACCATGCCCTGTGCCATGTCCATAATCTAGACCCAGCTGCCACAGCTGATTACGCGCCAAGACATCCAGCTGAGATGATGGAATACCCACAGGATAGACTGCGGCTGCTAATGCGATGTGTGCCTTTAGGACGTAAGTGACATCGCGCTTCTCATCATCGCTGATGTCGCCAATACCTGCCATGCGCGTGATGTCGGTGGTACCGTTGTAATACTGTGCCCCAGAATCGATCAGCAACAGCCCCGAACCTACAATCTGAGCGTGGTTATCTTTATTGGCTTTATAATGCACAATCGCCCCATTACCCTTAAAGCCTGCAATGGTGTCAAAACTTGCCGAGACGTGGTTTGGCTGCTCGCTGCGTGCATCGGTCAGCATGGTGTTAATATCCAGCTCGGTAATCGCATCGCCTGCTGCCACACGCTGCTCAAGGCGACTAAAGAAATGACACAACGCTGCCCCATCTTGACGCATGGCTTCACGCACGTGGTTCAGCTCGATGTCTGATTTTACCGCTTTTAACACCGTACTTGGGTTCATCGCACGCACGATAGTTACGCTGTTTGGCACTTGCTTGATGGTGCTGATGGCAACTTTAGCAGGGTCGATTAACAGCGTGCCTGTTATGTCCGCCAAAGCAGTGGTGACAGCGTTATAATCCGACGTGGCGATGCCTGCATTCTGTAGGGCAATCTTGGCATCGTCATTTAATTTTTGTTCATCGACAAACAGTACCGCGCTGTCTTTACCAATCAATAAATGCGATAAAAACACAGGGTTAAACGACACATCACT
>NZ_JAAELD010000234.1 GCF_024227015.1 Moraxella sp. | reverse complement strand
TATTAAGAAATTTTAATGCATAAGAAATCGCTAGAAAACAGGCGATTTTTGGCAAAAATTAAGGTATGTTCACATTTTTAAAACCATTGTAACTTGTTATCTTGCGTTAAATGACGTACACTATACAATTGATATGCGTCTCATTAAAATGCTCGGCGCGTAGGTAGATGTTCTGGTCGAAATTTGAGCATATTTATCAAATTTTGACGGCAATTTATCCTAAAAATTCACCAAAAATGGCGAAAATTATGACAAACAGTAAAAATACGGTGGCATATCAAAACACCGAATTAGCAGCAGATGGCGCAGCTTATATTGAAGCGCTGTATGAGCAGTACTTAGAAGACAGCAGCAGCGTGAGCGAAGAATGGCAGCAGTATTTTGCTGACTATCGCGCCGACAGCGACGCACCACACAACGCGATCAAAGAGCAGTATTTGCTACTTGCACGCAACCAAACAAACGCCCGTCCTGGTCAAGCTCAAGGCGACAACACTGACTGCGACCCTAAACAAATGGCAGTTCAGCAGCTGATCTCTGCTTATCGTCGCCGTGGTCATCGTAAAGCTCAGCTTGACCCATTGGCACTGAAGCAGCGCGCACCTGTTGAAGATTTGACTTTGGCATATCACGGTCTTTCGGAAGCGGATCTTGACACGACTTTCCCAACCAATGACCTTGCCATCGGTAAATCTGAAGCGACCCTACGCGAGATTATTGAGATTCTAGAGCGTGTGTATTGTGGTAGCATTGGCTATGAATACATGCACGTATTTACTGCGACTGAGAAACGTTGGTTCGAAAATTACATCGAATCAAACCACGGTCATATTCGCTTTGATAAAGACAAAAAACTAGAAATCTTCGACCGCCTAACCGCTGCTGAAGGTCTAGAAAAATACCTTGCACGTAAATATACCGGTGTGAAGCGTTTCGGTTTAGAAGGCGGTGAAAGCTTCATTCCTGCTGTGCACGAGATGATTCAGCGTGTTGGTGGCTATGGCGCCAAAGAAGTTGTTATCGGCATGGCACACCGTGGTCGTTTAAACCTACTTGTGAACATCATGGGTAAGAACCCATCTGTGCTGTTTGATGAATTTGACGGTAAGATTCAGCCTACCGTTGGCTCTGGTGACGTAAAATACCACAATGGCTTTAGCTCGAACGTCCTTACCAAAGGCGGCGAACTGCACTTGGCATTGGCGTATAACCCATCGCATCTAGAGATCGTCTCTCCAGTGATGCTGGGCTCTGTGCGCGCTCGTCAAGCCCGTCGTTCCGAAGAATACGGCTACGACATCGATAACAGCACGGTGATGCCAATCGTGGTACACGGCGATGCTGCTTTTGCTGGTCAAGGTGTTAACCAAGAAACTTTCCAAATGTCACAAACCCGTGCCTACAAGACAGGTGGTACACTGCATGTTGTGATTAATAACCAAGTTGGCTTCACCACATCTCGTCCAGAAGACGCGCGTTCTACTGAGTACTGTACTGACGTGGCGAAAATGGTTCATGCACCTGTCATCCATGTTAATGGCGACGACCCTGAAGCGGTGGTATTTGCTTCTCAGCTATTGGTGGATTATCGCCAAGAATTTGGCCGTGACATCGTGCTTGACATCGTCTGCTACCGCCGTAACGGCCACAACGAATCAGACGAGCCGTCAGCCACTCAGCCATTGATGTATCAAATCATCAAAAAACTACCAACCACTCGCACCAGATATGCTGAGCAGTTGGCAAAAGAAAACGTACTGACCAAAGAAGAGTCAGCACAAATCGAAGATAACTACCGCGTGGCACTTGACAACGGTCAAGACGTAGCCCAAGGTCTGGCGACAGAGCCTGATACTAGCCTATTCGTTGACTGGACGCCTTATGTGGGTCACAAGCTAGAAGACGACTGGGAAACTGGCGTTGATATCGACAAGCTAAAATCTTATGGTCAAGCCATGGCAAAAGTGCCAGAAGGCTTTGAATTACAGCGTCAGGTCGCCAAAGTTCTAGAACAACGTCTTGCCATGCAGACAGGCGAAGAGCCACTAAACTGGGGCGCTGCTGAGACATTGGCATATGCATCGTTGGTTGATGAAGGTCTGCTTGTGCGTATCACAGGTGAAGACGTGGGTCGTGGTACATTCTCGCACCGTCATTCTGAGCTATATAACCAAAAAGACGGCAGCATGTATATCCCGCTTCAGCACATCCGCGAAGGTCAAGCACGTTTTGCTACCTATAACTCGCTACTGTCAGAAGAGGCGGTACTTGCCTTTGAATACGGCTATGCGACCACAGTGCCAAATGCGCTGATCGTATGGGAAGCGCAGTTTGGTGACTTTGCTAACGGCGCGCAGGTTGTGATTGACCAGTTCATCGCAAGTGGTGAGACCAAGTGGCAGCGTCTGGCTGGTCTGACCATGCTATTGCCGCACGGCTTTGAAGGTCAAGGTCCTGAGCACTCATCAGCACGTCTGGAGCGTTATTTGCAGCTGTGTGCCGAAGACAACATGCAAGTGATCACACCAACCACACCAGCACAGATTTTCCACGCACTACGTCGTCAGGTTATCCGTCCTGCGCGTAAGCCATTGATCGTGATGTCGCCTAAGTCATTGCTTCGTCATCCACTTGCGACATCGACGCTTGATGAGCTTGCAAATGGTAAGTTTGAAACTGTACTGCCAGAGATCGACGCATTAGACAACAGCAAGGTAACTCGCCTTGTGCTATGTGGCGGCAAGGTGTACTACGAGCTGCTAGATCAGCGCCGTAAACTGGGTCTAGACCACGTGGCGATCGTACGTATCGAACAGCTATACCCGCTACCAGAAGCGCGCATCTTGGCAGAGTTCGCGAAATATCCGAACCTAGCTGATGTCGTATGGGCGCAAGAAGAGCCATTAAACCAAGGCGCTTGGTACTATCTACTACCTGAGATGTATCGCATCATGGCGACTCAGTCGGCTAACTTGGCAGCGCCTGCAGCACGTCCTGCAGCGGCAGCACCTGCGACTGGCTCTCCGAAGATCCACAACGCTCAGCAGCAAGCACTAATCGCTGATGCGCTAGGCGTGACAGTAGAACAATTGCAATAATTCATCAGCCAAACTGACCGAAGGCGGTCGGTTTGGCATTATTTATGATTTTTATATTAAAATTTGACATAAACGTAGGAGTTTATCATGGCTGAAATTAAAGCCCCAGTATTCCCAGAGTCGGTACAAGACGGCACCATCGTAGAATGGCACGTTGCCGAAGGCGAGCAAGTATCACGTGACCAACTGCTTGCAGAAATCGAGACTGATAAAGTTGTTCTAGAAGTTGTTGCACCTGATGATGGCGTTGTAACCAGCATCTTAAAAGGCGTGGATGACACTGTACTATCTGCTGAAGTTATCGCACAATTCGAAGCGGGTGCAACTGCTGAGCCTAAAGCAGGCAATGCAGAAGAGTTATCAAAAGAAGAAGCTGACAAAGGCACTACCATCGATCCTGCTAGCGTTGCTGCACCAGTACAGCCAAAAGGCGCTGAAGGCGACTTTAAAGATCAAAGCCCAGCCGTTCGTAAAGCTGCTAAAGAAACTGGAGTAAACCCTGCTGATGTAGAAGGCAGTGGTCGTGGCGGTCGTGTGACTAAGTCTGACATGATTAACCCAACGCTAAAAACTACTTCTGGCAGCGTTAT
>NZ_JAAELD010000233.1 GCF_024227015.1 Moraxella sp. | reverse complement strand
TTTTCTTTACCACTATACTTATCTTCATATTCAGAGCAAGTCCATTCCCAAACATTGCCTACCGTGTCATATAAACTAAAAGGATTGGCTGCAAACGAACCGACTGGTGCAGTCTGTTTATTATCCCAACGACTGCCACAAGCATCACACACAGCCCGATTCTGACCAATTTCATTACCCCACCAATATTGAGTTTCCGTGCCGGCACGAGCCGCATATTCCCACTCTGCTTCAGTCGGTAAACGATATTGTTTGCCAGTTTGTTGACTTAACCACTTGGCATAAGCGACGGCATCATCCCAAGAGACGTTTATCACAGGGCGATTACCACGCCCCCAGCCTTCATCATCTGGTTTTTTTCGCCCCGTCGCCTGTGCAAATTTATCATACTCTGCAAAGGTGACTTCATAACGCCCCATCGCAAATTCACTCACCGACACCCGATGCACTGGTTTTTCATCACCATCACCACCGCCCTGAATATCGCCCATCCGAAAACGCCCAGCAGGGATTCGCACCATTTCTGGACCTAAACGACCATCTTTTAAGCGATCACGA
>NZ_JAAELD010000232.1 GCF_024227015.1 Moraxella sp. | reverse complement strand
TCGATCAAGGGGCGCCGGGTGTTGAGGCATTGCATCAATTTGCTGGTCTCATGGGTCAGGTCGTAGATCTCCGTGATATGATGATCGACGGCCTCGGCGCGGTCGATGTCGTCTATACGTGCCATGGCGTCGTTGTAGTAAACGATTTTGCCATGGCGATCCACGATGATGATCCCTGCGCTCAGCCCGTCAAACACCGGCAGAAAGTCGTCATATTTTAAATCTTGCAGCATTTGAATGTGTTGCCTGGATGCTTGTTTCATCGGTCCTCGAACCGTAGCCCCTGTTTGCGTCTTGTATTTAATACTTGGAATATAAGACAGTTAGCTTACTACGTCGCTGACGTCAAATCATAATCGCTCAAATCAAATTAAACCTAAATTATGCAATAGGGTTATCCGGAAAGTACAAGCTGGAGGTTGGCGTCATTTTACCGTGCTTGTGCGCGTAATCGTAATTGATATATTTTTGGTTTTTCTCCAAATTTAGTTGGTACATACCGATTTTAAGGTTACACATGGTTGATCGCATTTTAATGAACCGCCCGTTCGCTTTGCTCACTCGACACACGCCGACAGACGCAGACGTTTGTCTCGATTGCCTGCGGAGGCATTCATCGGCCGTCGATTCGCCAAATCATTTAACTATTTGACGGGAAGCTTCTCTTTGCCCCGGGCAAAAAATGTCGTCTGCGAATTGTCCGCGTGTGTCTGCGG
>NZ_JAAELD010000231.1 GCF_024227015.1 Moraxella sp. | reverse complement strand
GCTGCTTCGTGAATGGCGCATCAAGCGTCAAGGTGCGGTTCAGTGGCTGTTTCCTTTGATGATTTTTTTGATTCTTATTACGCTGTTTCCGTTGGCGGTGGGTAGCGAGCCTGCGCTATTATTGCGCCTTGCCACGTCTGCCGTGTGGATCGCTGCGCTGTTGTCCTTAGTGATGGGTGTGGATGATTTATTTAAGGCGGACATGCAGAATGGCACATTGGCACAGCTGGTGGTGTCAGGTTCGCCCTTGTCGGTGTGGGTTTTTGCGCGTCTGTTGGTGCATTGGCTGTTTAGCGCAGGCTTTGTGGCGGTATTGTCACTTTTGGCCAATCCGCTATTTAATATGCCTTTTGATGAGACGCTCATGCTCATGCTGTCGATCATTGTGGGTTCGCCGCTCATGCTCATGCTGTCTGCGATCGCGAGCAGCTTGGTGCTGTCTTTGAAGAATGGTGCGGTGTTGGTGCCACTCATTGCACTGCCCATGCAGCTACCTGTGTTGATCTTTGCCACAGGGGCGGTCGATCTGTATGCGACAGGGCTTAATGGCTTGCCGACATTGGCGCTGCTGGGTGCCATAAGCATCATCGCTGTGATCGTTACGCCGTGGGTGGTGGCGCAGATTCTAAAGATGGCTTGGTCAAGCTGATTGATTGCGTATATGCCAAACAAAAACCGCTCAACTTTGGAGCGGTTTTTTGTTTATATCTAAGCCAGTCGATGACAGTCGAAAATAGGCATGCTTTGGCGGATTTTGGTTTGTTCGTCTTTATCAAATGTCGCAAAGACAGCCAAATAATCGCCTTGAATGTCGCTCATCTCTGTATTACTAATTACCTTGCCATGCGCATTGGTGATGAGCGCGTGGCCCCAAGTCTGACGAGTGTTATCGCCAATGTGATGCGTGCCGCCTTGGGTGCTGCCGATCATCATGCATTGACTGTCTAGGGCGCGCGCTTGTAGCAGAAGCTGCCAATGCGCTTCACCTGTCTTATGGGTAAAGGCGGCAGGCACGGTGATGATGTCTGCGCCCATCTGTCTTAGACGCTGCGCCATCGTAGGGAAGCGAACATCAAAGCAGATCATCATCCCAAGCTGTATGATCTGCCCATGAATATGTAGCGGTGTCACCACAAGCTGATCGCCCGCCTCGAAGGTCTTGCCTTCATCATAGCTGCCCGTGCTGTCATTGACTGTCGCGCGAAATAGATGAATCTTATCATAGCGGGCGATTTGCTCGCCTGATGGGCTGAACACTAGGCTGGTTTGGCGGTATTTGCCCTGTGGGACAGCCTTGCCATCTACACGTGTGGCGCATGGCAGTGTGCCTGCCACGATGTGCACACCATGTGATTTGGCAAGCTCTGACAGGCGATGACAGACCTCATCGAATCGAGCTGCCAGTTCGCCTTGTCGCCCTATGACGCACATATTTTCTGGCAGGACAATGACGTCAGCAACAGAGGCTGTCTCTGCGACCGCGCGCGTGATGATGTCAAGATTGACATCGATGTTGGTTTGGCTGTTTAGCTGGATGGCTGCGATTCTTATGCTCATGATGGTAATTTTCTTAATTGAGAATTAACCGCCACCGACTGCTTGAACAACTTCAATGCTCATGCCTTGGGTGATGGGTGTGTCGGCAAGACGTGATTTTGGCACCAGATTGCCATCGATTTCTACGGCGAATCTACCTTGAGTGAGTTCAAGGCTCTCTAGTAAGGCAAGTACATTGCTCTCACCGGTGCTGATGGCGTCGCCATTTAAGGTGATGTTTAGCATATAATTAGGTTGTAATATGGAGTTGTGATTATTTGATGACTTTTGGTTTTGTGGTGGTTTGCGCCTTTGAAAATGTACCAAAGACCAAAACCAACCAGCCAAAGATCATGAGCGTTCCGCCAATCGGCGTGATCATGCCAAGCCATTTGGGTGCGCCAAGAGCCATGGCATATAGCGTACCGCTAAATATCACAACACCTGCTTGAATAAGATAAGCAGGCAGCGTAATGCGGTATTGACTAACCGCATTAAGCACGCCAATGGCAAGCAGCCCAAGCGCATGGATAAATAGATAAAGCGTGGCCGTATCCCAAATTTCAAGCTCGTAAGCGCCCGCAAAGCCTTGCAGTCCGTGCGCACCGAAGGCGCCAAGACCGACACCGATGGCGAGATTTAAGGCGGCAATTTTTAACCAATTCATAAATCATTTACCTCGGATCAGTCATCAATTGTTCAGCATTGAGCTGTCTAGCGTCATCGCGTCACGAATCTTATCCATGGCGTTTTTTTCGATCTGACGGACACGTTCAGCGGAGATGTTATAGACTGCTGCCAGATCGTGTAGGGTGGATTTTTGGTCAGCGAGCCAGCGCTGCGTGATGATGTCGCGTGAACGTTCGTCCAGCTCATCCATCGCTTCTTTTAGTGCGCTGGTGGTGTTCTCTTCCCAGTCCGCCTCTTCAACCACGTCCGCAGGGTCGATGGCATCTTCTAAGAACAGCTGCGGCGCGTAACGACCTTCATCTTCATCAGAATCCTGCATCTCAAAAGATGCATCGTAGCTTGTTAGGCGGCTCTCCATTTCGAGAACTTGCTTGACGGTGACATTCAGGTCACGTGCGATGGCTTCTGCTTCTTCTAGAGTTAGCTGATTGCTTGATTTTTTAAGGCTTCTTAGATTAAAGAATAGCTTGCGGTGCGCTTTGGTGGTTGCGACTTTGACGATACGCCAGTTTTTGATGACGAATTCGTGAATTTCTGCCTTGATCCAATGCACAGCAAAGCTCACTAAGCGTACGCCTTTGCTCGGGTCGAAGCGCTTGACCGCTTTCATAAGACCTAAGTTGCCTTCTTGGATCAGATCGGCTTGTGAAAGCCCATAGCCTGAATAGCTGCGCGCGATGTGGATGACGAATCGTAAGTGGCTCATGACCAGCAGACGAGCCGCCTCAACGTCGCCATCATGATAATAACGTTCGGCAAGCTGTTTTTCTTCTTCGGGGGTTAAGATAGGAATCTGATGCACGGTATTGATATAAGCGCCCAAGTTAACCCCAGGAGCTGCCAGATGTGTAGGCATGGCAGGCACGAGGTCACGCGTTGCAACTTCATACTCTGGTGTTACTTTGTTGTCATCATGATCGATGATGGTGCGTGCAGGCTTGGGCTTGGCTGCAGGTTCAAAATCGCTGTCATAGTCATCCAGTTCCTCGATGTCATCCATGTCATCGACTTCATGAAAACCATCACCAAGCGCCTCTTCGTCCATCTCGTAACTATCTTCATAGTCATCGTAGGCGTTGTCTTGGTAGTCATCACCAAAGCCGTCATAGGCGTCTTGATAACCGTCGCTGTAATTCTTTGTCATTGTCGTCTTTTTGGTTTAAATTTTAGTTCTATTGTAAGGTGTAAGACGCCTAAACGCTAGCCTTTTTTGCACCAATTTTTGTGATGATAAAGTGAAAACAGTTTTCTGCATTGTGTGCGTCCCCGCCTTGCCAAGTTTGAACTTCCATGTGATTTTTTTGGCAAAATGCGACAAGGTCGGTTTGGGAGTTTTTATCGCTGGCGACGAGATAAAGGCTTTCACCATCTGCCACCGAACGCAGGGTAATTTTTGCTTTTAATAAGGGCATAGGGCAGGGCATGCCGCGCGCATCAAAAAACGCGCTGATGGTCGCATCTTCGGCATTTTTAATATTATTGCGGATAAAATCTAGCGTTGGGGTATCTAATTGTTCGATAAGAGTGGGGCAGAGGGTCGGCATGTCAATTCATTCATCTAAACCATAAAACATCTGCTTAATATTTGGGCGGTGTAGTATTTTACAAGCCTAAATGGATGAATGCCCATAAAATTCGGTAAGTATTGAGCAAATAATATCAGCTTGATTGCAACGTAATTTAGTTTTATAGTAGGGATGTTTATGGTGGTTGAATAATAATATGATAAAAAAGAAAGTAATTGCAGCGGCATTAATATTATCCACGCAGGCTACTCAAGCGATGGTGGATGATGCTGTGCGCGTCAATGGATTGGTCCAGAGTCTAAGAGCGCCGAATCTAAGTGCGGGCGTGGGATTTAATGAGCAGTATCATAACCGCCAAATTGCCCTATGGTCGCTACAGCAGATTAACGCGAACATGCCGCTCATCGATGACCCGTGGTCGGTGCAGGTGCTATATACGATGACTGCTCAGATGAATGTATTGGTGCGGGCTCAGCCCATCATTGCTGTACCACTCATCAATGATAACAACATCAATGCATTCGCTGTGCCGGGCGGTGTCATTGGCATGAATACAGGCACGGTGCTGGCGGCAGGTGGTCTTGATGAGGTGGCGAGTGTGCTGGCGCATGAAGTAGCGCACCTAAGTCAGCGCCATTATGAGCATCGCTCGGATAATGCCAAAAAACTCATGGCGATACAGTTAGGCGGACTGATCGCAGCGTTGGCGGCAAGTGCTGCTGGAGGGGATGCTGCGCTTGCTGTCATGGCAGGCTCCCAGACGGCGAGTGCAGAGAATGCCGCTGCGCACAGCCGAGAGCATGAGCGAGAGGCAGACAGGGTGGGGCAGCAGATTCTATCTGAAGCTGGATATGATGCGCGCGCCATGCCAAGATTCTTTAATCAGCTTTATAGACAAGTATCTTTAAATCAATCAAAAAACGCCTTCTTGCCCAGTTTTATGCAGTCGCATCCATTTACGATGGAGCGACTCTCTGAAGCCAGCGCACGTGCAGCAAATTATCCGCATGTGGCGATGAGCGAGAAGCAGGTTCAAGATAAGCTCTTTGATGAGCTTTACTGGCGCTTAAAATATCTATCCAAACAGGCAACCAGAGCTGACTTAACCGCGAACGCCAACCAGAGCGATGGCGCACGGCTCGCCCTTGTCATGCACCTGACAGATCACCATGAATATCAGGCGGCGCAGAGAGTGTTTGACCAAGGGGGTTTTGGCGAGTATGATGTATTACCGAGTATCGTACAGGCGCATTTGCACACCGCTCAGCATCACTATGATAAGGCAGTATCCGCCTTAAGTCGAGTTCATAATATCTATCCTGAGCGGCGAGATTTAAGGCTGTATCTGGCGCATAATCTGATTCATGATGGTCAAATCGCCGAAGCGCTTGCGCTGATTCAGAGTCTGGTTCATCAAAACCCGCATGACGTACAAGCATGGCAATTGATTAGACAGGCATATGAACAAAAGGCGCGCGCAGATACTGACGCTCGCAGTAGAGACATATCCACCATTTATGCGCTACAGGCGCGGTCGCAGGTGGAGTTATGGACTGGCAAATATCAAGGTGCACTACAGTCGAATGCTCAGGCGATCAAGGTTGCTAAGAACCATCAGGATCTAAGCGCGCTCATTGGTATGCTTGATAAGGACAAAGAGGCCATATTAACTGCACGCGATTTTAAACCAAAATAAACTTAATAATAAAAGACCCATAATGATCATGGGTCTTTCTTAATTGATCTTATAAGATGTAATTAAGCGGTCAGTGCTTTTTTGACAAGTCCTGACATCACGGCAGGATCGGCTTGTCCTGCGGTCTTGTCTTTGACGGCATTCATCACGCGCCCCATGTCTTTCATGCCGGACGCGCCAAGCTCACTGATGGTCTCATTGATGATGGCAAGGATTTTATCATCAGATAATTGTTCAGGCAGAAATGTAGAAATCACATCAATCTCAAACTGCTCTTTTTGTGCCAAATCATCACGCCCATTGGTGGTATAAATCCCCAAAGACTCTTGGCGTTGTTTGATTTGCTTTTGCAGGATTGCCAATACATCTTTATCATCAAGCTCAGTCTGTCCATCAATCTCGACTTGCTTAATGACGGCTTGGACGTTACGCAGTACTTTGACTTGCTCCATGTTTTTAGCTTTCATAGCAGTCTTGATGCTGTCGGTTAAGGTTGCTTTTAAGGTCATGTTTGTCTCCGGTTTTCTTTAGTTTACAGGATTGTTCTAAATTATTTGCTTAATTCAAGCAATCTATCATACACTGCGCTTTTTTTGATGCCCAATACATCCGCCACGATTGCACTTGCTTTTTTTGGTGGTAATTCTTTGGCAATGGCAAGTAGCCATTCATCATAATCCGCTTTTTGTTCTTTTTGGGTATTGCCTGCCACAACCAGCACAATCTCGCCACGTTGTTGGTTGGGGTCATTCTTTACAAATTCTAATAAATCAGCCAACGGTAATTTTTTTATCGTCTCAAAGGTTTTGCTAATCTCGCGGCACAGCGTGGCTTCTCGCTCACCGCCAAACACGTCCGCCATATCCGCCAGACAATCCACAATGCGGTGCGGTGCTTCATAAAAAATCAAGGTCTCGCCATGGGCTTGATAAGCTTTTAAGGCTTCTATCCGCCCGTGTTGCTTGGCGGGCAAAAACCCCACAAAACTAAACTTATCAGACGGTAAACCTGCCACAGACAAAGCCCCAATAACCGCACACGCCCCGACAATCGGCATAACGGTGATGCTCTCATCATGGCACGCCTTAACCAGCCGATAACCAGGGTCGGAGATGAGCGGTGTGCCAGCGTCCGAGATTAGAGCAACCGATTGACCGTCTTGTAAGCGTTCGACAAGCCGTGCCGTCTGCGTGTCGGCATTATACTCATGATAGGCGGTGGTGGGTGTGGATATATTAAAAAAACTTAATAATTTAGAACTTGTGCGAGTGTCTTCGCACGCGATGACGTCCACTGATTTTAGGGTGTCAATCGCCCGTGCCGTCATGTCATTTAGATTGCCAATGGGCGTGGCAACAATATATAAAATGCCTGTCATTGTACTTCCCGTGTTGCCTTATTGTTCGCTGTTCGTTGTGTCAGTATCGGCTATCTCGTCAGATTCTAGCTCCATTGCTTCGTCTAAGTGCAGATCTTCGCCTAAATGCAACCAATTTCCCAATACATCCGCCAATTCATCAAGCCCTTCTTTATTTAACGCCGAAAATAATTGAATGGAAAATGGCAATTCTAAGGCTTGCAGTTGTTTTTTGGTTTGTAAAAGGGCGGTTTTTTGAGCCCCACGTTTTAATTTATCCGCTTTTGTTAGTAGTACATGAACAGGCAAATCGCCGTCCTTTGCCCAATGGAGCATTTGCTCATCAAAATACTTCAACGGGTGACGAATGTCGGTGAGCAAAATTAAGCCCGTCAAACTTTCACGATGAACAAGGTAGTTTTCAAGCTCTTTTTGCCATTTGATTTTCATCTGCTCTGGCACTTGGGCATAGCCATACCCCGGCAAATCCACGATACGGCTATGTTCTGAGCCGACATTAAAAAAGTTAATCATCTGCGTCCGTCCGGGGGTCTTTGATGAGCGGGCGAGCTGTTTTTGATGGGTGATGGTATTAATGGCGGACGATTTGCCTGCATTTGAACGCCCTGCGAACGCCACTTCAAAACCTGTATCAGACGGGCAGAGCTTCAAGGTGGGGGCGGAGAGCGAAAAGGCGGTTTGGCGAATGATTTTTTGGTAGTCGGCAGTGGTCATGATGCTAAATGTAAATACTAAAATGATAAAATAGTGTATCATGAAAGCCATAAAATAGCGATAATAAAAGGAATGGATATGTCTTTAAACCCAATAATTAAAGGCTTGAAAATCATCATCGGGCTGGTTATTGCCAGCCTGTTTTGGTGGCACATGTGGCAAGACAGTCCTTACAAAACACCTTATGCTTATAAGAATTGGGACGAGTTACAACAACGTTATACGATATTGATGGCGGATATTTTGGCGGGCGAGACACAACCTGACGACATAAAAATTTATAACCGTCAAGGCGGTATCGTATATCGCCAAGCTGTTTACCATCAGTATGACCAAGCAATGATTGACCGTATTGCGCAAAATGCCATTAATCAAGGGTGGGAGCTTATGCCAAGCGATTTTTATCCTGATGCGGTATTTCATGTATGCAAAGATGAGATTGGTTTGGCGTTATTATCAGGCTCCAAACTTTATGTTCAGGTGTATTGGTATAAGATGGGTAATTGTCAACAAGCATTCATGATAACCCAGTCCGATAATAACTCTCAATCCCAATAGTTACCAAATTAGCCTTGAAACTTGGCAAAAAACTCGCATAATATGCCATAGACATCCTAATTGGGAGTGGTTATGTTAAAGTTATTTAAAATTGGTCTGGCAGGTCTGATTCTTGCCGCCGCAACCGTAAGCCATGCCGACATTGCTGATACTTATAATAAGACTTGTGGTACATGCCACGACAGCGGTGCGCTAAACGCCCCAAAAAAGGGTGATGTGGCGACTTGGAATAAGCTAAAATCCGAAAAAGGCATGAGCGCGCTCGTCAAATCCACCAGGCAAGGCATGCCAAGAATGCCTGCGATGGGCTTGTGTCAAAAATGCACAAATGACGACTTTGAGAAATTAATCGAGCACATGGCCAAATAGTTTATCCAATTGGTTGGCTAAGATTTTTGATCGATGGGCTGGTAAAATAAGACAAATTGCATCGAAATTATAAAATTTTTAGATGATTTGGCGAACATTTTTATAAAAAAACAAAAAAAATGAAAAAAATGTTACCAAAACCACAATTTTTGTAGGAAAATTTAGTGAAGTCTTGCTATAATAGCAGCCATTCTGGAAAAGTATTTTTCTTGAAGCCATATTAGTATTTTATTTTTGAGTTATTTTGAACAAAACCCAAGACTTGGGATGATTCCCAGTAGTTAGTAGGAAATTGTTATGAAACCTGCCAATAAAGCCACTTTCGCCAAACTTGTTCTTGCTGCAGGCTTTGGTATCGCCAGCATGACCGCTAGCGCAGTTACTGTACCAAGCTATGACATCGAAGCAGGCAAAAAAATCGTTGATGCCAACTGTGCTGCTTGTCACGGTGCTAACGGTGTTTCGGTTGCACCAGCTCAGCCAAACCTTGGTGGTCAGAACATTAAATATCTATATAAGCAACTGGTTGATTTTAAGACCAAAGCACGTCGTAACGGTGTCATGGAAGCACAGCTTGTGGGTCTAACTCAGCAAGATTTGGCTGATGTGGCAGGTTATTATGCTGCACAAACACCATGGACACCGGGTTATGGCAATAAGGCAACCTACGCTGCCGCTCAAAAACTATACCTAGGTGGTGATAAGAGCCGTGGCATCATCCCATGTGCAGGCTGTCACGATCCTAAAGGTGCTGGTAACGAATGGGCTGCATTCCCACGTCTAGGAGGTCAGCACGCTACTTACCTAGCCGCTCAGCTGAAGATGTTCCGTGCCGCAGGTCGTGAAGATGAAGGTGTTATGGCGGAGCAAGTACGTACCAATGACAGCGCCAAAAAAGGCGAAAAAGGTATGATGCAGATGGTTGCAGCCAAACTGTCTGACAAAGACATCAAGATTCTATCTGAATTCTTGTCAGCGGTTCACTAATCATATCGCATAACAAAAAGCCCCTTAGTGGGGTTTTTTGCTGCCTGCTGATTTCTTGTTTATGGTACAATACAGCATTTAAAGACAAATTCATCTTAAGGTAGAACCATGTTTCATAGATATACCGTCTTTTTTGTGGCGTGTGCATTGCCGCTGTTGTTTGTACAGCAATTAGCACCGAATATGGCGCGCGAACTGGATTTTTGGTTGATGTGGGTGATTGCCATGACGCTTGTCGGGCTGCCTATCTTATTTGCAGAATTTGCCTTATCAGCGCGCAGTGCGGATGCACCGTGGCTCGGTATGCAGAAACTGACGCGTGAGGCGGATGCGTCTGTGGTTTGGCGTGTGTTCGCAGGTCTGTCTGTATTGGTGTCTATCTTAATTGCTGCTAACATCACGTCGCGTGTGGCGATGGGCTTTGAGGCGCAGCTGCCAAATATCGCTCAGAATGTTGGCGTGCCAAGCATGGGCATGAGTGCTGCCTTGATGGTGGTTGTGCTTATTTTAAGCTTACTAAGAGCAAATCTTCTACCTGTCGGATTACTGCTTATTTTTGCAGGTTCTTTGATTTCTTTATTCGATGGTGGGCTGACCAGTGGCGTGAGTGTGCCTGTATTAACAGAAGTGACCCCGGGAGAGTGGGGGCGTGCCGTGTTGCTTGCGCTGCTGTCTGTGGGTGTGGGCACAGGTCTTTATTGGTTTGGCAGTCAAGGCACGGCCAGCCAAGTCATGCAAGCAAAAAAATCCTTAACAGGACTGATCTTGCCAATATGGTTCACTCAGCTGATTTTTGGCTCGCTGGCACTGCTGGTGGGCAGTTCAATGGTGACGCCACTATCGTTTGCAGTAACTGGCGTAGGCATGCTGTTGATTGCTGCGTTCTTGCTGTCTTATGCAGGGCTTCAGCTGGTGGCGCGTTTTGGTCTGCTATTTGGTAGTTTGATCTTACTCGTGCTTGCAGTGTTATTTAGTCCTTTGCCTTCTGGCGTGTTGTTGATTGCATTGGCGGTGATTAGTTTGGTGGCGGTGTTCGTTCTTGCTGTGTTTGCAGGATTTGTGATGAAAATTAGCCATCTGCGTAAGACGCTGAACTTTGGCAGTGAGGCGCGCTATAACATCTGGCGTGTGTTGGTGCGCATCCTTGTGCCGATCGTACTGATCTCTGCGCTTGTTGGTCTGTTGATTGAGTATTTGGTGTGATTGATATTGCCATTGCTTATGTGGCGCTTGATGCTAAGCAGTATTATGAGGAGCTTAGTGTGCCTGATGGCACAACCATTTATCAAGCGATTGAGAGAAGTGGATGGTTGGAGTTGCCTGAATTGGCTGACTTTAAGGTGTGGTGTGCCAATAATCGCACGCAAGATCCCAACCATCGAGCATGGTATGTAGGCATCTACAGCCAAAAACAAAAGCTTAATGCCATCGTGCAGCAAGGCGATCGTATTGAGATTTATCGACCATTGTCGCACGACCCAATGTCAAGGCGCAAAAACCGCTCAAAATCACTCATGAAGTCCAAATCACCTAAGATGTAAGAATAATAAAAAGCACGCAATGATCGGCGTGCTTTTTATTATGTGATTTTAGAGTTTGAAATTATTTTTTGGCAGGTAAGCTGTCGCGTCCATCGATGCGCACCACGCGACCGTTTTCGAAATAGACGCTCATGTATTGGCTGGCGTTTTTGACGTTTGGTTTGCCTTGGCGTTTACCGTCTGTGCCTGCGGTGTAGTCATAAATATAATCCCAGCGGTTTGGGTTTAGGGTGTCGCGCACCGCAGGACTGCCTGCCAAATACAGCACCTGATCGGCGCTCATGCCAACTTGTAGCTGTGCGGCTTTTTCTTGGGTGATGGGCGTGCCTTGTGGCAGGTCAATGGTATAAACACGGAAAATACCACAGCCGGACAATGCCAAAACCGATGATAGACTTAGGATCGCTAGAATGTTTTTCATGATGTTGTCTCTGTAATGCTGTCTTTTGATGATACTAAAAGTATAAAATTTTTAACATATTAAACGCAACTCATCAAATATGCAAGTTTTTATTGCTTACGATGTTCTTTGTTATGTTGATCAAGCAATAAATATGCAGGGTTTAATTTGGTTAAATTAATATGAAAGATGAGTTATTTTATTGGGAATTTGGCATTTTTGGGGTGTATTTTTAATAAAAATATGATAAAGTATGCTTAAATATAATTGTAATTGAT
>NZ_JAAELD010000230.1 GCF_024227015.1 Moraxella sp. | reverse complement strand
CGGAATAAGGCATCTTTTTGATGTACGATTTGATTAGATTTGTGCCGCTACCGCTCATGCGCGTGGTGGCGCAAACTGGCGCTTGGCTTGTCAAATTGACGAATGCCAGCATCTATCGTAGTATTGATAGAAATCTGATGCTCGTCAATCCCAGTATGGCGGATAAAGACAGAGCTCAGTTGGCGACAGAAGCGCTTCATCATCAGATGATTAGTACTGCTGACAGCTTAAAGAGCTGGGCAATGCCTCCTGAATGGTCTATCAAGCAAATCAAAGCCGTACATAACATTGAGATCTTCAAAGAAGGATTGGCTCATCCTAATGGCATGCTTGCCATTGTACCTCACATTGGTACGTGGGAGATGATGAATGCATGGATTAATCAGTTTGGTAAGCCTGTCATCATGTACAAGCCAGTCAAGTCTAAAGCCATGGATCGATTCATTCTGCAGGGTCGTCAAAGGCTGAATGCCACCCTCGTACCGACAGATGGCACCGGTGTTAAAGCGATATTTAAGACTTTAAAAGAAGGTGGCTTTAGTATTGTTCTGCCCGATCATGTGCCTGATCCTTCGGGTGGTGTTATCGTACCATTTTTTGGGATACCGACATTAACCAGTACCTTAGCCTCAAAGCTTGCCCAAAAGACCCAATGCGCTCTTGTGGGGCTTAGCTGTATTCGCCGTGATGACAATAATGGTTTTGAGATCTTTTGCTATCGCCTGGATGATCCTGATTTGTACGACAAAGACATTGAAGTTGCAACCCAGGCATTAAATAATGCAATGCAGCGCATGATCGAACCGCATTTTAGCCATTATATGTGGGGCTATCGACGGTTTAAATTCACGCCTTTTGGTGAGAATCCTTATCTACTGCCTTTTGATCATCTACATCGCCAAGTAATCACCTATAAGGATGGGCACTCATGAGTGATACCAATTACATCATTTGCATGAAATGGGGCACCAAATACGGCCCAGAGTACGTAAACCGCCTTTATAATATGGTAGCGCGCAATCTCACCCTGCCGTTCGCTTTTGTATGCCTGACTGACGATCCAAGTGGCATTCGCGATGAAGTGGTATGTCATCCGATTCCTGAATTAAACCTACCAAGCAACATCCCAGAACGCGGTTGGAAAAAACTCACCACCTTCAAGCCTGATCTGTACGGACTTAAAGGCACAGCATTATTCTTAGACATTGATATCGTCATTGTGGACAATATTGATTGCTTCTTTACGCATCAAGCCGAGCATGATGACAGTGTGATGATCATCAGAGACTGGAAAAAGCCTTGGCGTATGGTGGGTAACAGCTCTGTCTATCGATTTAAGGTTGGTTATAATACCTACCCTAACCTTCTAAGTCATTTCGAACAGAATTTCGAGAAAATCCGCAGCGAAGTAAGGCACGAACAAGCCTATCTTTCTAATTATCTGCGCGAGCATCACCATCTTGAATACTGGGATCCAACTTGGTGCGTCAGTTATAAATATCACTGCTTACAGAAGATTCCTCTGGCATACTTTAAGCCGCCTGTGAAGCCCAAAGACGCCAAGATTGTCATATTCCATGGTGAGATTAACCCACCTGATGCGATTAATGGCGGTGGTGGCAAATGGTATCGCCACGTTCTACCCAGCCAATGGATTAAGGATGCATGGCAATAATTAACCAATTAACTTGCCTGCCTTATAAAATAAAAAAGCACTCAATTGAGTGCTTTTTTATTGTAGTGATTAACGCTTAAACATATCACCTTGGCGGTTCTTTTTGACGTATTCGATCATGCAGTCGCGAAGTAGCTGGCTTGCGGTACGGTTATTGTCACGTGCTGCTTGTTTGAATTGTTCTACGAGATTTTTATCGACGCGCATGTTAAATGTGGTTTGTTCGTTGTGTGCCATGATGGACCTTATTGGATAAAACAAGAAAATAAAACAGGGCGCAATTATAACAAGCTTTGTGTATTTTGCAAGGGTTTTGGACGTGATTTTGCATAAAATTCGCACATTTTTTGCACATTTTATGTCATCACAAAATCCATGCACTAAAAAAGCCGCTCAATAATGAACGGCTTTTTAATTAAGAGTAAGTTAAACTCTAAATTGTGGTAAGAACGCATCGATACCAGGGAACATACCCACGGCACCCATCGCCACACACAGGATGATAAACCCGATCAAAGGAATCATCACACGTCCAGAGAAGCCCAGATCGCGGCTACGTTGTTTATCGCCGATTAGACCTAGGTTGTCTAGTAGCATGGTTAAAGACCAGCCAAACACAGGGTTAACCAGCGCTGAGGCGAATACGACGATCGCAGCTGATTGAGTGGTTTTACCTTTACGGGTCATTTCCATGCCAGCTTCTAATAATGGTACGAATACCGCAACGATAAGCGCTGTACTAAGCACAGGCTGCCATACCGCCAAGTCCATTGGATAGCCCCAGATGGCTGCTATAATACAGAACACCGCTGTCAAGATTGCACCAGCCGGGATAGGACGCTTAGCGATTGCTGCGGGCACCACATAAGTACCCCATGAAGACGTAAAGTTTGCACCACCTAACACAGAACCAACAACTTGGCGAGCGGAACAGCCGACCATGGTGTCATCGATGTTCATGTAAGTGCGCTCAGAGCGTGGCGGGTAGCTGATTTTTTGGAACACTTGATGACCCAAGAAGTCAGGTGACCACATGGCAACTGCCAGAACCGCGAATGGAAAGGCAACAATGAATGCTTTTAGATCAGGCAGACCTAGTGTCCAACCAGTATCTTCACCCCACCAATACATCGGGCTTAGTGGTGGCAAACCAGGATCGGTCTTAAATTCAAATGGCGCACCTAAGAAGAATGCCAAAGCTCCTGCCAAAGCACAGCCAATCGGAACGGCAAGCCAGCGTTTTTGGAAGTGCTCAAGCAGTGCATACATGATAATGGTGGCAATGATGATAATAAAGGCAATGTGTGGCAAGCCAATTTTATCCGCCCAAGCAATCATGTTCTTGACTTGTCCAATTGTGCCGACAAAGCCTAAATAAAGCAATAAGCCCCCTGCCACGCCATTACTTGTCAGGCGTGCCATGAGACTACCGCCTTTAAATAAGGCGAGAATTATCCCAAACACACCCATCAACAGACCAAAAGCCAGCGGATGTCCACCAGCGGCAACAACGATAGGGATCAAAGGAATTAAAGGGCCGTGCGTACCCGGTAGATTAGAAGTTGGCAGGAGAAACCCTGACAAGATTAGCACAAAGAATGCTGCGATCAGCATTTCATAACGTACGTTTTCAAGAACGAAGGCTTCAGATAGACCCAAAGGTGCCGCGAAAGCTGCAGCCATCGCACCAACCATCACGATTTTACCGATGGTGGCCGCCATTGCTGGGATAGCATCTTCTAACTCAAAGCGATAATCGCGGAAAGGTAAATTCACACGCCAACGTTTTGGCTGCATGATTTGTAGTTCATGCTGCAAATATTCGTCACGTGTGGCAAATTCTGAACTAGGTTTGTGAAGTTCGACGTAGCTTTTGCCGCCTAAATCACTAAGAACGCCGTTACCAGCTACTGGATCATCAATTTTATCAGTCACAATACATACTCCTTACCATTGTGATGATTTGAAACATCCAAAAACCCTGTCCTTCCCATCACCTTGATGCTGGAAAAACACTTTTTGGATGCCGATTATCTTTTTAAAACGAGCATCGATAAGCAGCTGTATGATGAATTTCTAAAAATAACCAAACCTTGGATGACGTCACGATCAAACAAATTGCCATTGAAATTTGTTCATTTTTTGAAATATCTCTAAACAGTATTCAAACCGTAAATACAGTGCCATCCATGTCCGCGGATGATTATAGCTTGTCTGATTCGTTATGTCATGCATTTTTTTCAAAATTTCTAAAAATTTAGCCACAAATCCGTGATAAATTGCCGCTTTATGATACAATAATTTGAAATTCTAATATCAATACCAATCATGAATCACCCAAAAATGTACCCTTGCCCAACTTGCAAAACCCCAACAAAATGGCAAGACAATCCTACTAAGCCCTTTTGTTCCAAGCGTTGCCAGCTTATAGACTTGGGCGAATGGGCATCTGAGAATTATAAAATTGCCAGCAGCGATACGCCATTTAGCGATGAGCTCAACGATCCACAAAGCTCAACTATTAATTAAAATTGTTAGTAAATCTAAATAGGAATTATCATGAGTTATTTAATGCCAACATACGCCCGCCAGCCTGTTAATTTTGTGCGTGGCGAAGGGTCTTATCTGTTCGATGATCAGGGTGTGGCGTATTTGGATGCGTTGACAGGTATTGCGGTATGTGGACTTGGTCATTGCCATCCCGCCATTAGCCAAGCGATTAAAGAACAGGCGGACACGCTGATTCACACCAGTAATTTATTTGGCATTCCTTGGCAAGAAAAGGCGGGCGAAATCCTATGCCAAAAAGCGGGCATGGACGAGGTATTTTTCGGTAATTCAGGTGCCGAAGCGAATGAATGTGCTTTAAAGCTTGCCAGACTCTATGCGCATAATAAAGGCAAACAACGCCCAAAAGTAATCGTGATGGATCACGCCTTTCACGGTCGCACCCTTCTAACTGTAACCGCTACTGCTAATCCGAAGGCTCGAGAGGGTTTTTATACATTGGATGATGACTTTATTCGTGTGCCATTTGGTGATAGCGATGCTGTGCGTGCGTTAAGCGGTGATCAGGACATTTGTGCTGTCTTTGTTGAGCCAATCCAAGGCGAAGGCGGACTACATACACCACCCGAGGGTTATTTAGAAGCACTGTCAAAAATCTGCGATGAGAATGATTGGCTATTCATGCTTGATGAGGTGCAGACTGGTAATGGCCGCACAGGCAAATATTTTGCCTATCAGCACAGCAGCGTCAAGCCCGATGTGCTTACCACTGCCAAAGGTCTGGGCAATGGCTTTCCTGTTGGGGCGTGCATGGTGTCAGGTCGTGCTAAAGGGTTATTTACGGCAGGCTCACATGGCTCAACCTATG
>NZ_JAAELD010000229.1 GCF_024227015.1 Moraxella sp. | reverse complement strand
TAGGCGGTTATTAATGAAGCCTAGTAAAACGCTGGGGGATGCGGGTGCGTATAGCGAAGGAGGGATAATTGATGTGGGAATAACACAAGTACCAAGAGGCGGGGCGGGTTCATCGCACGATATAGCTGTCAATAAATCCACAACCTTGCACGAACTACAGCACGCAATCCAGCAACGTGAAGGCATGGCGCGGGGTGGTAGTCCTGAATCAATGTACCAAACGAAAACTGAAGCTTTGGCGCGTGTCCGCCATTTAAATAATGAGCTTAGCAAATCAGCCAAAGATTTGGATGTATATCCTAAAGGGTCGGAAGAATATCAATATGCTAGAGAAACATATGACGCCGCGATGGCTGAGAAGCTAAATATAAGCCCTATGATTATACAGGATGACCCGTATAAGTTATATCAATCACTAGCAGGCGAAACCGAAGCCCGACTAGTGCAAGACAGGATGGACATGCCGATGTCTGAAAGGCTAAAAGCGCCATTTTATAAAAGCTATGACGTACCGCTAGATGAGCAGATAGTGCGTTATGGTGAGGGTGCTAGCCTATCCCGCAACGGCGAGAAGATAACCCAGCCCGGGGCGCATGATAAATATAGCTTAGAGAGTTATAACAGGTCACAAGTGACAGGCAAGAAGGCGAGGAATTTAAAACCTGGACGAATAAAAGACTTACG
>NZ_JAAELD010000228.1 GCF_024227015.1 Moraxella sp. | reverse complement strand
GCTCAGGCGGTCATCTTTATCTTTTGCCGTGCGCATCGCAGAACGCGCACCGTGAACCAGTAAACATCGCAGATAGGCATCGCCTCGTTTGCTAATGCCAAGTAGTCGGTCTTTACCACCAGAGCTATGCTGCCTTGGCGTTAGACCTATTGCTGCCGCCATATCTCGGCCTTTACGATATTGTTTAGCATCCCCCATGGTGGCAACAAGAGCGGTCGCTATCAACGGACCCACGCCTCGCAGTTGCTGTAAACGTTTAGCCACAGGATTTTCTTGTGCGATAACCGCGACCTGCTTATCAAGTTCAGCCATACGTTTATCCAATGAGCGCAGGTCACCCCATAAGCCGTGTAATAGCTCCCTGAAAAACATCGTGAGACCATTGTCAGCATCCTCTAACCATTCAGGGATGGCTTTGTGCAATGATAATAATTCCTTTGGTGCCACTAAACCGTATTCAGTCACCAGGCCGCGAATCTGATTGGCTTTGGCAATACGATGACTCTTTATCTCATGTCTGATACGGTGAACCGCCTG
>NZ_JAAELD010000227.1 GCF_024227015.1 Moraxella sp. | reverse complement strand
GAGCTTGCCACCGCATTGCAGGCTGCTTTTGCTGCGCCTGATCATAAGCAGCTAAAGCCATGGAAGTTTACCGTACTAACCGGACAGGCTTTGATTGAATTTGGCAAAGTGCTATTGCAAGCAGAAGAAGCAAATGTACCTGCTAATACCCTTGATGACACCGCCCGCCAAAAGCTGCTGAACATGCCAATGCGCGCACCAATGATCATCACCGTGGCGACAGACATCAAAGAACATGACAAAGTCCCGCCGTTCGAGCAATTATTGAGCGCAGGTGCCGCCATTCAGAACCTACTGCTTGCACTAGAATCATTGGGTTATCACACGGTGTGGCGCACAGGGCCACTTTGTAATGAGCCCTTGCTAAAAGCGCATTTTGATGTGGCGGATAAAGACACGATTTGTGGGTTTGTTTATGTCGGCTCAAGCGATGTACAGATGCCTGCGCGTGAGAGTATTGACATCAATAA
This sequence comes from Moraxella sp., assembly GCF_024227015.1. Classification (GTDB taxonomy): domain Bacteria; phylum Pseudomonadota; class Gammaproteobacteria; order Pseudomonadales; family Moraxellaceae; genus Moraxella. Next base: position 2,099 of record NZ_JAAELD010000227.1, on the reverse strand, counting down.
CTTTGCGACCTTTCGCGATTAATTCGCGTTCATCACATTCATCATATTAATGGATCATAACAACCATCAAAGGGCTTGCCATGAAATTACCCAAAGCGATTAACAATCCAAAAGTAAAAAAAATCGTCGATGCTGCAAGCAGTAGCATTGATGAGGCGGTGCATGCCATCAAAGATTCTGGTATTGAGAACGCGCCCATCATCTCGAACATCGCTGAATTTGCAGGCTTAAAAAAGAAAAAAATCGACCCTTCTAAGCTTGGCATTGACGAGTCAAACACTCAAGATGGCGCACCCCTTAGATTAGTGTTCTTGGGCGGTGGCAGCTTTGGCACGGCCATGGCGAACATGGCAGCGCGTAATGGCTGTGATGCAACCCTTTGGGTGCGCGATAAAGCCACCGTCAAAGCCATGAAAAAAACCCGTATCAACAAAAAATACCTGCCCAATCATAAGCTCGATGAGAATCTTAAATTCAGCCATGACCTAAAATCAGCGGTTGAGGGTAAAGACATTATCTTCGTGGCCGTGCCAAGCTCAGCATTCAGAGAGATGTTACATCAGATCAAACCATACATCACACATCAGGCAGTCATCTCACTGACCAAAGGCATGGAAAAAGACACCTTCGCTATGATGAGTGACATCATCATCGATGTGCTGCCACAGGTGAATTTTGGTGTGGTGAGTGGCCCCAACCTTGCGCTTGAGATCATGGATAACATGCCATCTGCCACCGTGATCGCCAGTGATTCAGAGCCTCTTCGTAAAGCGGTGCAAGAAGCGTTGCACAGTGCGTTTTTTAGGGTATTTGCCTCGGATGATGTCAAAGGGGTGGAGCTTGGTGGTGCTCTTAAGAACATCTATGCCATCGCCATGGGCATGGCAGCCGCTTATGATGTGGGGGATAATACTAAGGCGATGCTATTGACGCGCGCTCTGGCGGAGATGAGTCGATTTGGTGCGGCAGTGGGCGCAAATCCTTTGACCTTCTTGGGTCTGTCAGGCGTGGGTGATTTGTATGCCACCTGCAATTCTGTGCTTAGTCGCAACTATCGCATCGGTAACATGCTTGGCAAGGGCATCAGTCTTGATAATGCCATTAAAAAACTAGGGCAGACCGCCGAGGGCGTAAATACCATCCTTCAGGTCAATGAGCGCGCCAAAGAGCTGGGCATCTATATGCCCATCACTCACGCGCTGCATGCCGTGTTATACGAAGATAAAGCACCGCTTGGCATCGCATTAAATCTCATGGAGGCTGGATTTAGAAGTGATGTTGAATTCGTCATGCCACACGATGAGAGCAACGCGCGCCTTAGTGAGGAGTTTGACGAAGTGCTAAAGGCCAGCAAAGATGCCAAGCCCGCCAAGGCTGATAATGACAATGATGGGGAACCAACATGAAACTAATCTTTGTAAGGCATGGCCAAGCAGGACCATATTGTGCTGATGATGCTGGTCGTGATTTGACAGACTTTGGCAGACAGCAAGCTCATGAGATGGCAGACTTTCTGGTAAATTACACCAAAGAATCGCCCATTGATGCGATCATTGCCAGTCCGTATAATCGCGCCAATCAGACCGCAACGATTCTCCTTGAGTCATTGGTGAGTGCTGAACAAAATCCAGCCTTTATCACCATCAGCAGCATCACGCCAGATGATGATCCAAGTATTGGACTTGATGATATCGACTGCGCCATCCGCCATAAGTTTGGCATTGAGACTGATGAGCTCACAGTAGCCATCGTTTGTCACATGCCAATCGTTGCACGCATGACGGCGATCTTGGATGGGCTGTCACCAAGCAGCTTTGAGCTGGCTGAATGTCGCGTGTTTGACACCGAAGTCATCGCCCCCGAGCTTGCCAAACAGATTGCGCAGTTCATCCCAATACAGCCTTAATCAGTGCAACGCAAAAATATACTTGCAAATTATGATTTTTTAAGTATAATATGGGCTTGGCTTCATCGGTAGCTTCGCAACTGTGTACTATGAACCCCGCCAGGACCGGAAGGTAGCAACGGTAGTAGATACAAAGTGTGCCGAAGATGTGCTGATGAAGTCATTTTTTTGCCTAAATTTTATATAAGTATAT
>NZ_JAAELD010000226.1 GCF_024227015.1 Moraxella sp. | reverse complement strand
TGATAGTGGTCGAGCATCATTTTGTGGTTCTCGCGTCCGATGCCTGATTGCTTATAACCACCAAAGGCAGCGTGCGCAGGATAGACGTGGTAGCAGTTCGTCCATACGCGACCTGCTTGGATGCCACGGCCGAATCGATATGCCTTATTGACATTACGAGTCCAGATGCCTGCGCCCAGACCATATAGTGTGTCGTTGGCGATGCGCATGGCTTCTTCGTCACTGCTAAACTTGGTAACTGCCAGTACAGGACCGAAAATCTCCTCTTGGAAGATGCGCATGTCATTATCACCTTCAAAGATGGTAGGCTGTACATAGTAACCTTCATTATCGCGCTTGTCTTGCTCGCCACCGACGAGCACCTTAGCGCCTTCTTGTTTGCCGATGTCTAGATAGGACAGAATCTTCTTAAGCTGTTCCTCGCTTGCTTGTGCGCCAACCATGGTTTCTGTGTCAAGTGGACTGCCAAGTTTAAACTTCTTGACGCGCTCAACACAGCGTTCCATGAATTTATCATAGATCTTTTCGTGTACCAATGCGCGTGATGGGCAAGTACATACTTCGCCTTGGTTGAGTGCGAACATCACCAAGCCTTCTGCTGCTTTATCCAAAAATTCATCGTCTTCATCCAAGATGTCCTCAAAGAAGATGTTGGGCGACTTACCACCAAGTTCCAGAGTAACAGGAATCAGATTCTCGCTGGCGTAGCCCATGATCAGGCGACCTGTGTTCGTCTCGCCGGTGAAGGCAATCTTGGCGATGCGCTTATTGGATGCAAGTGGTTTACCCGCTTCAAGACCAAAGCCGTTTACGACGTTTAGCACGCCTTTTGGCAGGATGTCATTGATGCCGATGCTGTCAAGTAGATACAAGAAAGAGGCAGGTGTTTGCTCAGCCAGTTTTAGCACGATGCAGTTACCGGCCGCCAATGCAGGGGCGATCTTCCAAATTGCCATGAGAATTGGAAAGTTCCATGGAATGATCTGACCCACCACGCCCAGAGGCTCGTGGAAGTGGTAAGCAACCGTATCGTTATCAATCTGGCTGACCCCGCCTTCTTGAGCGCGAATACAACCTGCAAAATAACGCAAATGATCGACAGCCAGCGGAATGTCTGCCGCTAAAGTCTCACGAACGGGCTTGCCGTTATCATAAGTCTCAGCGATGGCGATTTTTTCTAGGTTTTCTTCGATTTTATCCGCCATCTTTAACAGGATGTTGGCGCGCTCGGTTGGGCTGGTCTGACCCCATGCGTCTTTGGCGGCGTGCGCTGCATCTAAGGCTTTTTCGATGTCGGTCTCGTCAGAGCGCGCTGCTTGACAGATAAGCGCGCCATCTACAGGGCTGGTGTTATCAAAATATTGCCCTTTGTTTGGGGCGACCCATTCGCCACCGATGAAGTTATCGTATTGCTTGCGGAATTGGACAGGGGAATTGGGGGTGTTGGGGGTATCGTATTTCATAAATTATCCTTAATTAAAACCAAAATACAGCGTGTTGTTTTGTTGTTGTGTGATTACCACACGTCTATAAAATAGCAAATAGTGAACAATTTTGCACCTAGTTATTTTGTAAAGTTTTGTAATTATTTTGGGTGATGATTACCGATAAATATCAGGCTGAATTTTTTGTAAATTTTGTGAAAATGGAGGATTAATTTCGCCCAAAAATCACCAAAACTGTGCTATCCTAACCTGTTTTAATTTATTAATTT
>NZ_JAAELD010000225.1 GCF_024227015.1 Moraxella sp. | reverse complement strand
GGGCGCGAGCTTTTTTGAGGGGGCTTGGTAGTTTATCTGTTTGCCATGGTAGGGTGTTGGCGGGGTTATCCGTTGCGATGGCATGTAGACTGGCATGCCCGCGGTGTCGTAGCGCATGATGCAAGTTCTGTGCGCGCGTAGCAAGTAACGTGAGCGTGGCAGCATCGATGGTCAGTGTCTGAATGCCCATTGCCTTATCCTTGATGGCGGCCGTATTTGGTAGAAGTCCGCCGATCACGCCGCCCAGTGCTGTACCCAGCCCCAGACTCGCCCCCAATGTGGCGACGTCAATACCCGCACCTACGATCATGCCTGTTACGCTGCCGCCAGCTGTGCGGATTCCATAGCGTGTCAATAGATCGGTGTCGAATACGTCTTGCTCTCGACCTGTAACCTCGATATCTGCCTCATCAATGGCAGCGTTATAGAACTGATATAGGTGCAATAACTTGCTCTGCATGATGTCCTCAGACTGGCGTACGGCTGTCTGTATGATGCTTAAGGTTGGCGCAGGATCTTCATCTTCATCGATTTTTTTGCTAAAACTTGCAACATTTACCAAGAAGTCAGCGATGATAGCAGAGCCTGACTCAGCCATGTCCTGCCAACTGTCTCGTCTGTTGTTTTGTAGGCTAGTGAATGCGCCATCGTGCGTGCTGAGTGTGGCAAGGTTCTGCCAAAGATGCATTTCGCCATCAAAGTCAAACGCCACAGTATCAAAGGCATTCACCACGTGAAGTGCGCGCCGAGACAGCATGTCGCGCCAGGTTGCCATGTTTTCTTCATTGCCTTTAATGAAGTTGAACACAGGCAGGACAGGCGTGCCACTGCTGGCGAGAATGGCAAGTTCGTCTTTATATTTTGATAATACAGGTTCGCGAGCATCGATGACATAGATGGCGATATCAGCATCGATGAGGCTGCGGATGACTTTGGCTTCTTGGCTAAAATCATCGCCAAGTCTAGGGTCATCATTGTCCACCGCCGCCAAGAACCCTTGGAGTCTCTCAACGCCATCGGTGCGTCCATCGGTATATTCTTGGATAAAATCCATCACGCCTGTCGCATCCTCGAGGCCTGGGGTGTCATGCAGCGTGATCAGCGGCTGACCTTGAGTATCCATGATCTGCACTGCGGCGACATGGCGTGTGGTGGCAGATTCGTTCTTAACTTCGCCAAATTGCGCGTCGCGAAGTAAGGTGCGCATGAGTGAGGTTTTGCCGACGTTGGTGTGTCCGATGACGGTGATGCTGGCTGTGTTCTTGGTGGTGGTCATGATGTGGTAATTCTTAGAGTTTTGATTATTATAAGTGCATCACCGGCGAAATAAAAGCTAAAAATACAACAAGCTCATGCAGGTTGATTGAGATCAACTCTAATCATGTGTATAGGATGGGCTGTGCGACTGATTTGGCAGTCAATGCATTGGCTTTTGTAAAATTTATGTTACAATGACGGCACTTTATTTTAAGCCTAAGATTATCCCATGCATGATACTAAACTTAATCTAAATCCATCACAAAGATCCGCCCAGCAGGCTTTGTTATTACAAGGCTTAACCACGCCTTACTATCTCTTAGATGAACAAAAAATCACCCAAAACCTTGCCATTATAGACCGCCTGTGCCAACTGTCAGGCGCGAAGGCTTTGCTTGCACTTAAGTGCTTTGCGACTTGGGGTGTGTTCGAGGCGATGCGTCCTTATTTGCATGGCACGACATCTTCATCGCTCTTTGAGGTGAGATTGGGCGCTGAGAAGTTCGGCGGTGAGACGCACGCCTACAGCGTTGCGTACAGTCATGGCGAGATTGATGAGGTTCTCGACCATGCTGATAAGATTATTTTTAATTCCATAAGTCAGCTTCACGCCTTTAAAGACAAAGCATATGCCAAAGGCGTACCCGTCGGACTAAGACTTAATCCTAATACAAGTAATTCTGCGTTCATTTTGGCAGATCCAGCACGTCCTTTTAGTCGTCTTGGTGAGCACGATGCCACAAAGGCGATGGCGGTGGCTGATGATATCACAGGCGTGATGCTGCATTATAATTGTGAGAATGAGAGCTTTGAGGCGTTTAGTGCAAGCTTGGATGATATTGAGAATAAATTTAGTGAGCTGTTTTATCATCTTGATTGGGTGAGCTTGGGTGGCGGTATTCATTTTATTGTAGAGGGTTATCCGCTTGAGAGATTGGCGCAGCGATTAAAGGATTTTGCCCAAAAATACAATGTCCAAATCTATCTAGAGCCAGGTGAGGCATGTGTTCATGATGGGGCGGTGCTGGTATCAAGCGTGCTTGATGTCATGGAAAATGGCAAATCGCTCGCTGTCGTAGATGCCGCCACAGAAAGCCACATGCTAGATCTGCTCATCTATGGACAATCAGCCAATCTACAATCCATCAACGGCAAGGACATCAACCTAGCGCCACAGATAAGTGATGACAGTACCATCATCTATGGTAAGACCTGTCTGGCGGGTGATATCTTTGGCGAATATCGCTTGGCTGAGCCACTTAAAGTGGGCGATCAGGTGGCATTTGGTAATGCGGCAGCCTACACGATGGTAAAAAAGAACTGGTTCAATGGCGTGGACATGCCATCCATCATCATTAAGAAGCTAGATGGTACGATTGCGATTCAGCGCTGTTTTGATTATGAAGATTACAAAAACAGCCTGTCTTAATAGGTGATTTTAAATAGCTAAATTTGATTAAACGACATAAGAGCTGCGTGATGGCTCACAAAAGGAGAGGAAATGTCTAAACCCAACATTTTGATTCTAGGTGCGGGCGGTGTGGCGCAGGTGGTCGCGCATAAGGTGGCAGAGTATCGTGAGTATTTTGGCGATATTCACCTTGTCAGTCGCAGCATTCATAAATGCACTGCCATTGCTGATGGCGTGGCGACTAAGCAGGGTATATCCATACACACCCATGCGATAGACGCATTAGATACAGAGGCATTGATAGAATTCATGCGCTCGATCGATGCTAATATCGTGATTAATGTTGGTTCGACATTCATCAATCAAAGCGTGCTAAAGGCCTGTATCGCGGTGGGTGCAGACTACCTAGATACCGCGATTCATGAGGACCCCGCCAAGATTTGCGAGACGCCGCCGTGGTATGAGAATTATGAATGGAAGCATAAAGACGCCTGCGAGCAAGCGGGCATCACCGCCATCTTGGGTGTTGGATTCGACCCTGGTGTGGTGAATAGCTATGCGCGCCTTGGGGTAGATTATTTTGATAAAGGAACAACGACCGATATTGACATCATTGACATCAATGCTGGTAGCCACGGCAGATATTTTGCGACGAATTTTGACCCTGAGATTAACTTTAGAGAATTTACGGGTAGGGTTTATACTTGGCAGAATAATGCTTGGCAGACCAATCAGATGTTCGAGGTCAAGCGCACAGATGATCTGCCTGTGGTCGGCATCCAGAACAGCTATCTAACAGGGCATGATGAGATTCACTCATTGCATAAGAACTTGGACGTGCCGAACATTCGTTTTTGGATGGGATTTAGCGATCATTACATCAATGTCTTTACCGTGTTAAAGAATCTGGGTTTGCTGTCAGAGCAGCCTGTGACGACTGCAGAGGGCTTAGAAGTTGTGCCGCTAAAAGTCGTTAAGGCAGTACTGCCAGACCCAAGCTCACTTGCGCCAAATTACACCGGCAAAACCTGCATCGGCAATAAGATGCGTGGCAAAAAAGCCGGCGTAGAAAGTGAGATTTTTATTTATAACGTTGTCGATCATCAAGAGGCCTATGCGGAGGTTGGTAGTCAGGGCATCTCGTACACCGCAGGCGTACCACCAGTTGCAGCTGCCATTTTGATCGCCAAAGGCGTATGGCGCACACGCAAGATGGTCAATGTCGAAGAGCTCGATCCGCGTCCATTTATTAATCTTTTGAACACCATGGGGCTGGTGACGCGCATTGTCGATGATGGCGGTGATCGCTTACTTGAATTTGATGGGGTGTGATGGGCGCAGGAAAATCGTTTTATAAACGGGTGCTTTATGTTAGAATAAAAAGTTATCCTAATAAATAAGACATCATCATGCGTATCCGTAAACTTTTTAAATTTGAAAACGCCCACATCGTCCGCAACTGCACGTCCGACCGTTGTAGTCGCTCCATTCATGGGCATAGCTATCAAGTGGAGCTTATCCTAGAAGCCCACGCCCTTGACAACGGGCAAATGGTCTATGATTTTGGGCTATTAAAGTCGCACATCAAGGACTTGATTGACAGTTTTGACCACGCCATTACCTTTTGGGATAAGGACGACCCCGATTATATCCGTGCGTGCAAGGACTTTTCGGCTCGTTGGATAAGCCTGCCTGTGTCGCCGTCTGCCGAGCAGTTTAGCCGTGTGATTTTTTATTGGGCGGATAAAGTCATGCAGAACACCACCACCCAAAATGGCGAAACGGACGTGTCTGTCTATTCGGTCATCGTTCACGAGACCGCCACAGGGTACGCTCAGTGTTTTCGTGAAGATGTTGAAAGCGAACGCATGGGTAAATTGTCGCTGGATATGTTTGAATTTAGCGAACAAGTCAAAGCTGAGTGGGGCGATAGTGAATTGTTTGATAAGCTAAAACGTGGTGAGAAATTTGTCAATCCAAAGCCGTTAAGACAGGTTGAAGTATGACAATCATCTTAAAAGACGAAACCGACACCGAACGCCTTGCCAACGCCCTTGCAAAAACCAACCCCGCAGGCAGTTTGTGGCTATCGGGCGATTTGGGGGCGGGCAAGACGACCTTTACCCGTTATCTTTTGCGTGCATTGGGACATACAGGGGCGGTAAAAAGCCCAACTTATACCTTAGTTGAGCCGTATAACATCAGCGGCAAGTCTGTGTACCATGCCGACCTATATCGGCTAAATGACCCAGAAGAGTTGGATTTTATTGGGTTTTTTGAATATTTTGATGAGCCAAATTCTCTGGTTATCATTGAATGGGCAAGCCGTGCCGAGACTGTCTTGCTAAAGCCTGATATAACGATAAACATCACAAGACAAGCCGATGAAAGTCGGGTGGTAGAGATTGTTGGAATGGATTTGGATTTGTCATGAATTTACATTATAAATCCCTGCCTGATAACACTGTCCTATCGCTTATCGCCCCAACGGCAAGCGGTAAGACCGATTTGGCGTGCCGTCTGTATGAGACAGGGCGGTTTGAGCTGATTTCAGTGGATAGTGCCCTGATTTATCAGGACATGAACATTGGCACGGCAAAACCGACCGATGACGAGCTTGTCCGTTTTCCACATCATCTCGTTAATATCATCAAGCCGACCGAAACCTATAACGTGGCGACTTTTGTGGCGGACGTGGAGCGACTCATTGGCGACATTCACGCACGGGGCAAAATTCCGCTACTTGTGGGCGGTACGATGATGTATTATATGGCACTTTTGGACGGTTTGTCCGCCGTGCCTGACACCGACCCTGCCATTCGTGGGCAGGTCATGGCGTGGCTGTCTGATAAAGGTATTGGCGAGCTGTACGCCTATCTGCAAACACACGACCCCAAGATTTGTCAGCGTCTAAAAATCTCTGACACACAGCGTATCACAAGGGCGGTGGAAGTGCATATGCAGACAGGCACGCCCATGAGCGCATGGCAAGCCACGCCCAAAGTCGCCCCTTGCCATAATCCGCATCAATACTGGCTGACCCTATCGGTAGAGCCTGAGCGTGCGTGGTTACATGAGCGTATCGCCAAACGCCTTGATATTATGTGGGAGCAGGGCTTGGTGGATGAAGTGATTTATCTTTTGCAAAAATACCCCGATTTAACGCCTGACATGCCGTCCATGCGGTGCGTGGGCTATCGGCAGGTATTGGAATTTTTGGCGAAAATCAATCACAAAGCCATGCAAGTGAACCCTGCAATAGCAGAGTTTAGCGACAAAGTGCGTTCCGAGATGCCTGATGAAGATAGGTTGTTTTTTGATCAAGGGGTGAATTTGGATGAGTGTTCACCTTTTTTGGTTAATAAATCAACAGATTCGACGATAAATTTACAAAAACAACAGCCAAATCTCTCACAAATGGCTTGTCAAGATATGAAAAATAAGGCATTATATGCAACAAGACAGTTAGCAAAACGCCAATCAACTTGGCAGCGTAGCCTTGCTCGTCTGAATGGTTCATCGCATGATGCGGTGATTGTACCATTTTCTAGCATACAACAAGTAGAAAAGCAGTTATTATAAAATCCAATCCTGCTTATGCATTGCATATTTGCATTATTTACTTTCGTTCGGAGAATTTTTATGTCAAAAGGGCAAAGTTTACAAGATCCATTTTTGAATGCGCTGCGTAAAGATCGCATTCCTGTGTCGATTTTTTTGGTTAATGGCATAAAGCTACAAGGACAAATTGAGTCTTTTGACCAATATGTAGTACTTCTAAAGAACACTGTCAGCCAAATGGTTTATAAGCACGCCATCTCAACAGTCGTGCCAACGCGTAACCCGCGTACAGATGGTGCACCTGCTTCCGGTTCACCAACAGGTTACCCAAATGCTCCAATCGGTGTGATGTCATCAAGCAGCTATCAATCAGGCTCTATGTCTGGTGGCATGAATCCAGGTTTTGACCGTGGTATGAATCAGGGCTTTGAGCGCCAAGGTGGCTTTAACAATCGTCCTGCTGGCGGCTTTACACGCAAACCGCCTGCTGATGGTTTTGGCTCTCGTGGTGGATTTGAGCGTGGCGGCTACCCACAAGGCGTTGGCATGAATCAAGGCTTCGACCGTGGTATGAATAATACAGGTTTTGATCGTAGCTTTGATAGAGCGGCATTTGATGAGCGCGGCTTTGATGGTAAGAACTTCGAAAAGAAAGAAAACCGTAACCTAGATCGCAGCGGATTCAATGATAAAGGCTTTGATGCCAAATTTGGCAATGAAGGCGATGATGAATTCAACGGC
>NZ_JAAELD010000224.1 GCF_024227015.1 Moraxella sp. | reverse complement strand
TTTTCTTTGGCTTTTTGAGGTTATTTTCATGTCATATGCGTTACTTCGTCCGTTCTTGTTTAACATGGATCCAGAGCGCGCGCATGAATTCACCTTGAACATGCTTGAGAAAGCCAATAATGCTGGATTGTTGGGGTTCGGCTATGCCAAGCAAGCTTTGCCAACCACTTGCATGGGGGTTAATCTGCTTAACCCCGTGGGCTTGGCGGCAGGCTTAGATAAGAACGGCTCGCACATCGATGCGCTTAGCGAGCTTGGATTTGGGTTCTTGGAGATTGGCACGGTAACGCCGCGCGCGCAGTCAGGTAATGATAAACCAAGACTGTTTCGCATTCCGCAGGCAGGCGCGATCATTAATCGCATGGGTTTTAATAATGAAGGCGTGGATCAGATGATCCAAAACATCGAACGCGCCAAATACCAAGGCGTGCTTGGCATTAATATCGGCAAGAATGCCGTTACCCCTGTTGAGAAGGCGCTTGATGATTATGTGTACTGTCTAGAGCGTGTCTATCCTTATGCCAGCTACATCACGATTAACATCTCAAGCCCCAACACTAAGAATCTGCGTAGCCTACAAGGTGGCGATGCGCTGTCTGCACTGCTAGATGGCATCAAAAACTGCCACAGCAGACTGGCGAATGACTATGGTTTTTATGTACCGCTTGCCCTAAAGATCGCACCAGATTTGGATGAACCTCAAGTCGATGAGATTGCGCGCACGGTGATTGAGTTTGATATTGACGGTTTGATCGCTACCAATACGACATTGTCTCGCGTGGGTGTGGAAGACTATCCGCATGCTGATGAGATGGGTGGTCTGTCAGGTCGTCCTGTGAGCCATAGTAGCACGCAGATTTTATCGCAGTTCCATGATCGTTTGGCAGACAAGGTGGATTTAATTGGCGTGGGTGGTATTGATGAAGGCGAGCTTGCGGTCAAAAAACTAAAAGCAGGTGCCAAAGCCGTACAGATCTTCTCGGGTATGATTTATAAGGGTCCTGCGCTCGTGACAGACTGCGTTCAGGCTATCGCAGGTTACCAAGACGGACAATGACAGCATTTACCGAATCTATGACGCTCATTGATGTTTTTATTGCCTTTATGGTGTTGATGGGCTTGTGGCGTGGCTTTACCGCTGGTTTTGTCAAGACGGCAGCGTCTTTGGTGGCGTGGCTGTCAGCGCTTATCATCGCCTCCCGCACCGCCAAGGAAGTAGCGCCGTTTTTGGCAGGCTTTATTGAAAATCCTGTGCTACAGATTGCTGCTGCTTTTTTGTTGGTTGCGCTTGGTGTGGTTGCTGTGGTGCATCTTTTGACATCCATCATTACAGGCACACTAAAAACCTTAAAGCTGGGCTTTGTGGATCGTCTGCTTGGTGGTGTATTGGGTGCGGCGACAGGTATTCTAAAAGTGCTCATTATTCTAAGTATTGCATCACCACTACTGGCACATCTGCCGAATTGGCAACAATCCATATTAGCTCAAAACCTCTTACCACTTGCCCCCATCGCCATGGAGCTACTACAAGAAGCGCTGGGCGGTGCATGGCAACAAATCCAAAATCCCTACCAATCATCTTAATCAATTGGAGTAAATTATGTGTGGCGTAATCGGCGTTGTGGCGCATGAACCAGTAAATCAGATGCTGTATGATGGCTTAACCATGCTACAGCATCGCGGACAAGATGCGGCAGGGATTGTCACTTTAAAGGACGATCGTCTATACCTACGTAAAGACAATGGCATGGTGCGCGATGTCTTTTTGAATCAGCACATGGTGCGTTTGGTGGGTAATTTTGGCATCGGACATGTGCGTTACCCAACGGCAGGCACCTCAAGCACGGCAGAGGCTCAGCCGCTGTATGTAAACTCTCCTTATGGCATTGCACTGGCGCACAACGGCAACTTAACCAATGCCGATAAGCTTGCCAAAGAGCTCTATGAGAGCGATCATCGTCATCTAAATACCGATTCGGATTCAGAAGTTCTATTGAATGTTTTTGCCAATGAACTCCAAAAATCCACCAAGCCGAATCTTGAGCCTGACGATATTTTTCAGGCATTAAAAGCTGTCTATCAGCGCTGTGAAGGTGCGTATGGTGTGGTTGCCATCATCGCAGGTCACGGTCTGCTTGCGTTCCGTGATCCTAATGGTATTCGTCCTCTGGTCTATGGTCGTCGCCTAACAGGTCAAGGCGTGGAGTATGTCGTGGCATCTGAATCGGTGGCGATTCAGGCGCTTGGCTTTGAGGTGGTTCGCGATGTGGCGCCAGGTGAAGCGATCTTTATTGACTTGCACCATAACCTACACACCAAGCAATGTGTCGAAGATGTTAAGCACACACCTTGTATCTTTGAGTATGTTTACTTTGCCCGTCCTGATTCGATCATTGATAACATCTCAGTACACAAGGCGCGCATGCGTATGGGTGAGAAGCTTGCCCAAAAAATCATCCGCGAGTGGGGCGAAGATCACGGCATCGATGTTGTCATCCCTATTCCTGATACATCTCGTAATTCAGCGCTTGAGCTTGCCATGCATCTGAATGTGAAATATCGTGAGGGCTTCACCAAAAACCGTTATATCGGTCGTACATTCATCATGCCAGGACAAGGGCAGCGCAAAAAATCTGTCCGTCAGAAGCTAAATGCCGTACCGCTTGAATTTAAAAATAAAAACGTCCTACTGGTGGATGATTCTATCGTGCGTGGCACAACTTGTCACGAAATCATTCAAATGGCGCGCGATGCAGGCGCAAAAAACGTATTCTTCGCCTCTGCTTCACCAGAAGTGAAATTCCCGAACGTCTATGGCATTGACATGCCATCTCGCCATGAGCTGATCTCATCAGGTCGTACTGTCGAAGAGGTTCGCGAGATCATCGGTGCGGATCGCCTGGTTTTCCAAGATTTGGATGATCTGATTGAAGCGGTAAATAACACCAAGTACAGCCGTGTTGATGAGTTTGACTGCTCTGTCTTTGATGGTAATTATGTCGCAGGCGGTATCGATGAAAAATACCTAAATGACCTGCAAGCCAAGCGTAATGACGCCGCCAAAAAGACGGTCACCGTCGTAGATACGCCCGTGGACATGACCGGCATCACCGGTGTGTAAAATTAGTACTAAGAATAAGTCGCCGTTTGGCGGCTTATTTTTATGGGTTATATGTGCCAAATAACGAAACGTAACTTAAAATTATTCGACTTTTGGGTGATTTTACGTTAAAGTGTTGGCGCATTTTATTAATTAGTTGTGAAGATTTTATGAAATATATTAATGTGAAACCGGCACTTGCTCTAACTGTACTGTCTGCAGCAGTATTAACCGCGTGTAATAACACAGCGCCAGTTAAGCAGCCACCCATCAAAATCGTACATGGCACCAGCATTCCGCAGCCTGCACCGATGCCAAAGCCTGTGGTGATACCGACGCCACAGCCTGCGCCGCAAGTTCAAATGCCAACAGCGCGTTATTATGCTAATTTTGATGAATGGAAGCGTGATTTTATTAACCGCACCATCGCCCAGGGTTATGAGGCAGGCTCGGTTCATCGTCTGATGAGCGGTGCAAGCTTAAATCAAAGAGTAATTGATCTTGATCGTTCACAGGCTGAATTTACCAAGATGCCTTGGGAATATGTCAATGGCGCAGCATCATCGAATCGCGTTAATCAAGGACGCGCCAAAATTGGTGAGTATCCAACCACTTTCAATAACGCCCAAAATAACTACGGCGTTCCAAAAGAGATCATTGCAGCGATCTGGGGTATGGAGTCATCATTTGGCGCGGGCATGGGTAGCATGGATCTAGTCAGCGCTTTATCGACTTTGGCTTATGATGGACGTCGTCGCCAGTTTGCAGAAGATCAGTTGATCGCCATGTTAAAGATGATCAACCGCGGCGATACATCTATTGGTCAGCTAAAAGGCTCGTGGGCAGGCGGTATGGGTCACACGCAATTCATCCCAAGCACTTGGATCAATGAGGGTGTTGATGGCAATAATGACGGCCAAATCAGTCCGTGGAGCATTGGCGATTCACTAAACTCTACCGCAAACTACCTAAAAAATGCCGGCTGGATCATGGGTCTGATGCCATATTATGAAGTAAGATTGCCTGCTAATTTTGATTATAATTTACTTGCTAATAAACAAAGTCTTGACGCATGGCGACAGCTGGGACTTACTTCAGCAAGTGGTGAATATTTCGGCGGTCAATATCTATCAGAACTCTGGCTGCCTGCAGGTAAAAATGGACCTGCGCTGCTATTAACGCCGAACTTCGATGTCATCA
>NZ_JAAELD010000223.1 GCF_024227015.1 Moraxella sp. | reverse complement strand
GCGGTGCGTGAGGTGGTAGAAATTCTAAAGAATGCCGGTGCGAATCTTGCTGGGATTGTTATTGCGCTTGATCGTAAAGAACGTGGGCAAGATGAGCGTTCGGCGGTACAGCAGATCAATGATGACCTCGGCGTGCCTGTTCATGCGTTGGTTGATATTGATGATATTATTGCATTTTTAGAGGCTAAAGGCGAGACTGATCATCTGGCAAAAATGCAAGCTTATCGTCAGCAATACGGGGTTTGAGTCATGAAAAAATTAAACTTTCTAATTGTCATGGATGATATTGCCACCATTAACTATAAAAAAGACACGTCTCTTGCGATGATGTGGGCAATTAGCGAGCGTAATCATGGTTTGGCGTATTGCAGTATTCATGATCTGTGGCTTGATAAGGGCGAGCTTTGTGTGGATAAGCAGGATTTAAGAGTTTTTAAAAATCCTGAAAAATTCTATGAGCTTGATGAAAAAACCACAGTTAAGGCCACGGACTTTGATGTGATCTTGATGCGTAAAGATCCGCCATTTGACATGAACTTTTTGTATGCTTTGCATTTATTAGAATATGCTAAGCGCGCAGGGGTGCTTGTGGTGAATGATCCTAATTCAGTGCGTGCGTGCAACGAAAAGCTATTCGCCACGCAGTTTAGTGAATACATGAGTCCAACCATTGTCACCGCCAAGCAGTCACACATTCGTGAATTCATCAATGAGCATGAAGATGTGATTGTTAAGCCGCTAGATGGTATGGGTGGCATGGGGATTTTTCGTTTGACTGTGGACAGTCCGAACATCGGCTCAACCTTAGAGATGCTGACCCAGATGGAGAGCCTGCCCATCATGGCGCAAAAATATCTGCCCGAGATTAAAGAGGGCGATAAACGTGTGCTAATCGTCGGCGGGCAAGTGGTGCCGTATTGCCTTGCACGTATCCCACAAGGGGGTGAGACTCGTGGTAACTTGGCCGCAGGTGGCCGCGGTGT
Organism: Moraxella sp.; assembly: GCF_024227015.1. Classification (GTDB taxonomy): domain Bacteria; phylum Pseudomonadota; class Gammaproteobacteria; order Pseudomonadales; family Moraxellaceae; genus Moraxella. Next base: position 2,382 of record NZ_JAAELD010000223.1, on the reverse strand, counting down.
TGCCATGCCATTGACCGAAGCTGAGCGTGCTGTCGCCGAACAAGTCGCGCCAACGTTATTACAAAATGGTCTGTACTTCGTCGGGCTTGACCTAATCGGTGCAAAAATCACAGAAATCAACGTAACATCGCCAACCTGTGTGCGTGAGATTGATGATCAATGCGGGACGCAAATCGCGGTTGATTTTATCGAATTCATAGAGAAATTGGTAGATTGATATAGAATTAGTATGGGAATAAGACGGTTATTTACCGTCTTATTTTTATTGTCTAATCGCAATTTTCATTCACGAAATTGTCATAAATATGTCTTATGCTATGCATACTTTTTAATGGTTTGTTAATTTGAAAGTGCTCGCTGATCGCTGTAATGTTGAATGCAGCGTCGATCACGCTTTTGAATTTATTTGACTGTATTTTTATTATATTTGGAGTATGCCATGCTATTGCACAGCCCTAATGAGTTTGATTTTGAAGATGAGGAATTTGTCGAGGATTCCAACCCAACTGACAACCCTGAATTTGCATCGATGATGAATTCTGTACATCGCCGCAGCGTCTTAAAAGGTGGTGCTGGTCTGACTGCTGCAGCGTTCTTTGGTAGTTTTCCGCTGTCGGCGTTTGCTAAGCCATCAGCCAATACTGTCAAAAATTTACAACGCCCAAACTCGCTAAAATTCACCGCCGTGCCACACTATACAGGTGGCGATATGGTGGTGGCTGAGGGTTATCGTGCTGAATTGATTTTGCCATTAGGTACGCCATTGGTCAGTGGTATCGATGACTGGACGGATGATCGCATGGTGGTGGGCGAGTCGTTCAAATACCGCATGGGCGATAACCACGATGGCATGTGGTTCTTCGGTCTAAAAAATGGTCAGTATGCGCCAGAGGTTTCGGAGCGTGGGCTGCTCGCCATGAACCATGAATACACCAACCCAAATCTAAACCCGATCGAAAATTATACAGAAGATGATCCAAGCGCAACCAAAATCTACCAAAAAAGAAAGCTTGCCAATGATGTTCGCCGTGAAATCCACGCGCATGGCGTGTCTGTGGTTGAGCTAAAGCGCACACCGACAGGTTATGAATTGGTTAAAGATTCTCCGTTTAACAAGCGTTATACCAGCGGCACGACAACCAAAATATCAGGCGTCGCCAAGGGTAGTGAATATCTGCAGACCAAAATCGACCCTAAGGGCTTAACCAGTGTTGGTATTAATAACCAATGTGGTGCTGGATTGTCACCATGGGGAACGTATCTGACCACGGAAGAGAACTTTCTAAATGTCTTCGCCAGAAGTGAAGACAAGTCAATCATCAGCGAAAAAGATGATAAGCGCTTAGCTCGTTATGGTCTAAAAGAACACACCATCGGTGATGATGTCTATCGTTGGCACACACCAACCGATGGTGAAAAAGGCGAGTTCGATCACTGGGATGTGACCGCCAAGCCTGACTCCAAGAAATCTACCGATGACCATCGCAATACCTTTAATACCTTTGGCTATATCACTGAGATTGACCCGTTTAACCCAAAAGCACAAGCGGTTAAGCGCACAAGCTTGGGTCGTTTTGCGCATGAGAACTGTGCTTTTGTACCGCCAGAGCAAGGTGAGAACTTGGTATTCTATATGGGTGATGATGCGCGCGGTGAGTACATCTATAAGTTCGTCTCAGATGCTAAGTGGTCAAACAAAGACATTGGCGGTGGCCTAAAAGCGGGTGATAAATACCTTGATAAAGGTACGCTATATGTTGCAGTGTTTAATGATGACGGCACGGGCGAGTGGCGTGAACTATCAAAGAAAAACCCTGCATTGGCCGATTTTAAAAATGAAGCTGAAATCGTTGTCTTTGCTCGTTTGGCTGCCGACAAAGTGGGTGCAACCAAGATGGACAGACCAGAATGGGTGTCGGTCAGTCCAATCACAGGCGAAGTCTATGTTACCCTAACCAATAACTCGAAGCGTAAAGAAGAAGACGTAAATGCTGCTAACCCTCGTAGCTACGATGGTAAAGGTAACCAGCATGGACACATCATTCGCTTTGCGGAATTGGCAGGTAATACGGGCGATAAGTTCCGCTGGGACATTTACCTGTTCGCCTCTCCACACGATAAGGCTGAGCAGAACTTATCCAAGCTAACCGCTGAGAACGATCTGTCATCACCGGATGGTCTGTTCTTTGACCCACGTGGCGTTCTGTGGATTCAGACGGATGACGGTGCTTATACCAAGACCACCAACTGCATGCTGCTGGCGGCACTGCCGAATAAGATTGGCGATGGCGAGTCCGTCTCTACCACCACTGGTAAGATGACGCACATCGGGGCGGTGGCTACGCCTGACACCTTAAAGCGTTTCTTTGTGGGTCCTGCTGG
>NZ_JAAELD010000222.1 GCF_024227015.1 Moraxella sp. | reverse complement strand
GATTTGAATTTTTTGGTATAATGCGAATTTTAATTTAGGAAAACACAATGAGCAAAATTTTACTTCCCACTTCCACCGCAGGCAGTTTGCCAAAACCGTCTTGGCTTGCCGAACCCGAAAAACTGTGGTCAGCATGGAAATTTGAAGGCGATGAGCTACGCCAAGCTAAGCAAGACGCACTACTCGTGTCGCTTGCCGAGCAGACCCGTGCAGGCATTGATATCGTTAGCGATGGCGAGCAGACACGTCAGCATTTTGTAACCACGTTTATTGAGCATTTGGACGGCGTGGATTTTAATAAGCGTGAAACCGTCCGCATTCGTAACCGCTATGATGCTTCTGTGCCTAGCGTGGTAGGCGATGTGTCTCGCCCAAAATCAGTGTTTGTGGACGATGCTAAATTTTTGCGTCAGCATACCGACAAACTCATCAAATGGGCTCTGCCGGGCCCCATGACGATGATTGATACCTTGTATGACGGGCATTATAAGAGCCGTGAGAAGCTCGCGTGGGAATTTGCCAAAATCCTAAACGAAGAAGCCCGTGAGCTAGAAGCGGCAGGCGTGGATATTATTCAGTTTGATGAGCCTGCGTTTAATGTGTTTTTTGATGAGCTAAACGATTGGGGCGTGGCGACCTTAGAGCGTGCCATTGAAGGGCTAAAATGCCAAACAGCAGTACATATCTGCTACGGCTACGGCATTAAGGCGAACACCGATTGGAAACAAACGCTTGGCAATGAATGGCGACAATACGAAGAGAGTTTCCCAAAACTGCAACAATCCAAAATTGACATTATCTCGCTAGAATGCCAAAATTCTCGTGTGCCAATGGATTTGATTGAGCTGATTCGTGGCAAAACGGTCATGGTTGGGGCGATTGACGTGGCGACCAATGAGATTGAAACGCCTGAGCAAGTGGCGGATACTTTGCGTAAAGCCTTGCAATTTGTGGATGCTGATAAGCTCTACCCAAGCACCAACTGCGGTATGGCTCCACTGTCTCGCACGGTTGCTCGTGGTAAATTGCACGCTCTTAGCGAAGGGGCGAAGATTATCCGTAACGAGCTGGCAGGCAAATAATCAGCCAAATCGAATGAATGTTGGGTTTTCTGCATGAAAATCCAACATTTATATTTATAAAATAATTTAAGAAAATAACAATGGTATCAGTAACAGATTTTAAAGACGCAATGGCAAAACTCACCACTGCCGTTCACGTGATAACGACAGACGGCGTGGCAGGGCGACATGGCTTTACGGCATCGGCAGTATGTAGCGTTACCGACACGCCCCCAACTTTGCTCGTGTGCATGAATACAAATATCGGTTTTTATGACAATTTTGTCAAAAATGGCGTGCTTATGGTCAACACCTTGACTGCCGAGCAGTCGCATTTGTCTAATACCTTTGCATCACGGCTAAATTCTGATGAGCGTTTCACGCATGGTACTTGGGAGACACTAACCACAGGTTCGCCAATGCTTATCGATGCGTTGATCAGTTTTGATTGCAAGATTAGCGAAGTTAAAGAAGTTGGCACGCATGGGGTGTTTATCTGTGAGATTATTGCCATTCGTCAAGGCGACAGCGACAAGGCATTGACTTATTTTAACCGTAATTATCATAAAACTGATGACGGTACGGCATTGGTATAAGATGATTGGGTAAAAAGCATAAAGCACGACGTGAGTTGTGCTTTTTTGTTTTGGCGGGATGATAAATTCATCCCAAAGCCTAACATTTTTTAATAATCAATATTATAATAACCCAATCCCATGAACAGGAAATCCCATGCTTACCCTTCATCATCTTAACCAATCTCGCTCGTTTCGTATCTTATGGTTATTGTGCGAACTAAACGCCTTATACGGCATACCCTTTAAAGTCATCAAGCATGAACGCACCAAAAGCCACCTTGCCCCAAAAGAGCTAACGGACATTCATCCCATGGGCAAAGCCCCGATTTTGGTAGATGAAACCCGTGGGCGGACACTTGCCGAGTCGGGTTTTATCATTGAATATCTGCTACGCCATTACGACAAGGATGGCAAACTATCACCCACTGATGAGACATGGGAGGATTATGCGTTTTGGCTACATTTCTCCGAAAGCTCCATGATGCCACCGCTTGTCATGCGACTAATTATGTCAAAAGTTGCCACCAAATCGCCCTTATTGGTGCGTCCGATTGCCAAAAAGATTGCTGATAAGGTGGAGAGTTTGGTGATTCAGGGTAATATTGCCCAAAGTTTTGGGTTACTAAACGCTCACCTATTGGACAAAGACTGGATAGCGGGCGACTTTACAGGGGCGGACGTGCAGGCGTATTTTGCGGTTAAGGCATTGCAAAGTCGTGGCGGACTTGGGCGTTGGGATAGTTTAAAGGCGTGGCTTGTCCGCTGCGAAAACCGCTCTGCTTACAGGCAGGCGGTGGAGCAGGGTGGTAAAATTTTTGAATAATGGAATGGTAATGAATCAGCCTAACAAACCAGAAATCATGAATAATATTGGTATTAAGATATTGGTCGCGGTGCTTTGTGCGGTGAGCTTCGTGGCAGGCATGTATGCCCATAAATCCCGTCAGATTAACGCTTGTCAAGCCATTGGCGGTACGCTGACAGAGCATGGCAGTGCGGTGTTATGTCATATGGGTGAGCATCAGAAGTGATGGGTGGTGGCGTGGCGGATTAGCCGTTTTTAATAGCTACCCGATTGTGCTGCTCTTATGAATTTAAGGATTTAGAGAGCAGACTTTTTTGGTTGCTGTCCCATTGTCTTAGCGCGTGCAGTCGCCGCTTATGAATCTCTGATAAGATGATGTGTTTACTTTGTTCCTGTTGTTTCTTGAAATGATCTTGCAGAACTTGGCTTAGCAGCTCATTGAAGAATAATGAGATATTTTCAGGCTCGTGCCCATCAACCTGCAAGAAAAATTCTCGCCAATGACTGACCAAGACATCTTGTAAGGCATGATTTGGTAGGCTTGCCATGATAAAATGCGCTTGCTCATCGATGGTATGGCGCTCATTGGTCTCAATGAGCGGGGCGATTACACCATCTTTGCCAAGCTGAATTAGGCGAATGATGGTCTGAGTCAGCTCAAATAGTGCAGCATCACCGATTGACTGCCAGGTAGGCAATGCAGGCAGATGTAAATCATGCGCTTCAAGCTTATCTACGAAATCCACATGAACATCCACCACGCCCGAATCGGTCAAAATATCGCCCAATAAATCACGCTCCAATAAATGCGGTGCGTACAGAAGGCATAGGTATAATAAAATATTGCGATTGACACTTGCTTCGTAATTGGCCTTATCAATAATATAACGCTGACCGCGCTCATCCTTTGCGCCTAGACGGCGATAGATGTCGTTATTTAGCCACCATTTAAAGCTAGAGCCTTTGGGGAATTTTGCGGTGAGCTCTTTTAGGTTTGCCATGGCTGCCGCCTTATTCTCAGGCAGGCGAATATCATAGCGTGAGCTTAACACATCAAACACGTATTCTGATGTACTGAGCGAACTTTCAATTTGCGCGCGCATCGCATCCACGCCATGCGCTTTGATATAAGTATCAGGGTCGTGGCTGTCGGGCAGGGTTAGGAATTTTAGCTGTTTGCCATCGGGCAGTACGGGTGCGGCAACTTCCAGAGTTCGCCAAGCGGCGCGCTGTCCTGCACCATCGCCATCGAAGCACAATGTGAGCGTGTCATTGTATTTTAGTAGATTGGCGATTTGCCCTTCGTTCGCGGCAGTACCCATCGGTGCGACCGCGCCATAGATGCCCGCTTGATACAGCGCGATGACATCCATGTAGCCTTCCACCATCAGATAGTCATTGGCGCGCGCCTGCCTAGATTCATACAGACCGTACAGGATGTGCTGCTTGGCGAATACGGGGGATTCTGATGAATTGATGTATTTTGGTATCTCATCGCCAAGTGCGCGACCAGCGAAACCAACCACGCGACCTTGTTTGTCCTTGATGGGAAAAATTACACGATCGCGCAACAGATCAAAGTCGCGACCTTTCTGAGAGGTGCGCACCAATCCAAGTAGCTTTAGCCCCTCGATGTCCTGCGGGAAAGCCTCTTCAAGATGTTGCCAGCCTGATGGCGCATAACCTAATTCAAAAGTGTCAATCGTCTGTGCGCTAAGACCGCGCGAACTAAAATATGCCAGTGCTGACGGGTTATTTTTTAGATGGTATTTATAAAATTCACAAATATGGCGCAGCAGTGTATATAGATCGCCTTGCTCATTGGTGGCTGCAGGTTGTGGGGAGGGGTAATCCTCATAATGATCACCATATACATCATCATAAAACACATCCTCGCGTACGATGAACGGTTGTTCTAAATGTTGCTGATTAAAATCAACAACATTGGTATTGGATGTGTTATTTAAGGTGGGCGGTACAGACTGCGCTGCTTGCCTTGCATTTGGGGTGTTTGGTTTTGCGGTGTTGGTTTTTTTGTATTTGATGGATTTTTCAAAGGCGTCGTCTTTGGGTAGCTCAATGCCTGTTTGCTCAGACAGAGCTTTTAATGCTTCGCCAAAGCTCATCCGTTCTAGTTCTCTTAGAAAGGTAATCGCATTGCCCTTTGCGCCACAGCCAAAACAGTGATAAACATTCTTCTCAGGGTCGACATAAAAAGAGGGGGTCTTTTCACCATGAAACGGGCAGCACCCCTTAAATTCGCGACCAGCAGGCTTTAGTATCGTGTGGCGGCGAATCATGCCGACCAGATCGGCTTGACTGTTTAGCTGTTCGATGACGGATTCAGGAACGCGAGGCATGATTGGCTACCAATAAAAGACGATAATCCCATAAATGTTTAATTTATGGGATTTTGGGTTAGATTGCAAGAAGTATTCGTCTATCTATGACAAATATTAACGTGGCACTTCATTGGTGTGACCCGCTTCAGCTTCTTGAGCTGGTAAGCCCAACCCGATACGTGGACGACGCGTCTCTTGGGCTGGCGTTGCTTCTCCTTGCTGCTGCTGAGTAGCGGCAGGCAGTGATAGATTGCGACCTTGGCGGATGATCTGTTCGCGTGTCTCGCCTGCATAGTTGCTAGAGGCTGGCTCAAACTTATCCTTGCTACGGCCGAACTTACCAAAGCTTAGCGTCGATAGTGTGCGCTTACCCCAAGATGTCGCGCCTTGGTTTGGTAGGCGAACCTCGCCGTTATTGGCAAGGTACTGCGGGTAGTTGATTTGTAGTAGGGTTTTGTATTGATTGGCGGTGTCGGTCATGCCTAGCTTGTCATAGCTGTACGCCAACACAGCAACTGCTTCAGGGATGGCAGTTGATTGTGGGTAGTATTGGAATACCCATTTGGCGCGGTTAGCGGCAGCCAGATACGCATCGCGCTTAATATACCAACGTGCTGATGTCATCTCATGCTCGGCAAAATCGTTATAAATCGCTGTCATGCGCTGCGCTGCATCTGGTGCGTATTGGCTGTTAGGGAAGTTATTAACCAATGTCTGAAAATCGTTGAACGCCAAGCGTAACCAAGAAGTGTCACGCTGTGATTGATCCAGATTGAACAGGCGCGATGCTTTGGGTGAGCCGCCCATGTTGGTAACGCCTTGTACATACAGTACATAGTCAAGGTGGCGACTGGTTGGGTACGCGCGGATAAATTCTGCGGTGCTCTGAGTAACCGCTTCAAAATCATTGGCTTGGTACTGAGCGTAGATCAGATCAAGCAGGGCATCTTGGGAGTATTGACCTGTTGGATAGAATGTACGCACGTTCGTTAATGCGGTGATCGCCTCGCGGTAACGCTGTTTGGCAAGTGCATTTTGGGCATCGGTATAGTAGCCGCTTTCTGATTTTTCGGCGGTACTGATGACTTCTTCTTTTTTGCCAGTCATGCCTTTTAGGGTGTTACAGCCAGTCAGGGCAACACTACCTGCGATGACAGCCGTGATGACTTTTAGTTGTAATGATGTCTTCATATCGTCCTCGTATGATGCTTAATGCAAATGCAAACTTTTTAATAAAAATAAACGTTCGTTAGTTTACCACAATTTTAAACCAAAAAAAGACTTATTGTATTTTTTGATGATTATGACAAGAAAAAAAAGCACAAATGTGATAAAGTGATAAGCCATTTTATCTTCTTATTCATAAAGCAGTATCAAAAGTAACAAAATGACAACGCACAGCACCGAACAAGACACAATGCCTGACAGTCACATTGATGGCGAATTTGATGAAGAATTAAATACTTCTGCCAAAAATACCGTAAATCTCACCCATCAGGTCACGGATGACGAAGTGGGTACTCGTCTTGATAAATTGGCATCGATGGTGTTTGAGGATTTCTCTCGCGTGCAGTTGCAGGGATTTATCGAAGGTGGCGCACTTACGGTCAATGGTGCAGCCCAAAAACCAAAATATCGCGTGAAGTTAAGCGATGAGATTCGTCTGTGTGCTGTCATTGAGGATCATTCTGAGGATCTGCCGGAGAATATTGACATTGATGTCATCTATGAAGATGATGATGTTGTGGTGATTAATAAGCCAGCCGGCATGGTGGTACATCCAGGCGCAGGCAATCGAACGGGTACTCTGGTGAATGCGCTGCTGTATCATTATCCTGATAGCGCGCATCTACCACGTGCAGGATTGGTGCATCGCATCGATAAAGAGACAACGGGGCTGTTGGTCGTGGCGCGTACCAAGACAGCACAGATGAATCTGACCGAGCAACTAAAAGACAAAAGCGTGTATCGCCATTATCAGTGCATCTGTCAGGGCGTGCCTAGCGATATCTTGAGGCATTCGGTGATTGATCTGCCCATCGCACGTCATCCGACTCAGCGCACCAAGATGGCGGTGCGTGATGGCGGTAGAAATGCCGTAACTCATATCATGAAAGCTACCTCCATCCACGAACGTTATAGCCTGCTTGATGTACGCCTTGAGACGGGACGTACACATCAGATTCGCGTACATCTGTCGCATTTGGGCTTTGCGTTGGTGGGTGATCCTGTCTACGGTGCACCCATTAAGTCGGGTCTAGATAAGACTCATCTAGAAGCCTTAAAATCTTTTAATCGTCAGGCTCTACATGCTTATAAATTGGGCTTCATTCACCCAACAACGGGGGAACAGATGGCATTTAATGCGCCACTGCCTGACGATATGCAGACACTGATTGAAGTGCTTAGTGAGGATTGAGATGGGTGATAAATTAATGATTCTACACCGCGGGCCGCATGTTCTAGTTGCTCAGACGATGGCGGGCGATTTTGATAAGTTTGGATGCGACTTGTATGGGCAGTTCAATGTAGGATTGCACGTTGGTGATAGCCCTGTCAATGCTCTACAAAACCGCGCAAAATTACTAAAAATGCTAAGCGAGCATGATCAGGTGAATGCCATTCACTGGCTTGATCAAGTGCATAGTGACATCGTTGTAGATATTGATCAGGCGCCATCCATGACTGCTCATACAGCAGACGCGCTCATGACGATGCGCAAATGGCAAGCGCTTGCCATCATGACGGCCGACTGCGTGCCTGTGGCGATCTTTGATAATGCGAATGCTGATGCAGGTATTGCATGTATTCATGCAGGTTGGCAGGGACTTACCAATGGCATCATTGCCAAGACCTTATCAAAGATGCATGCATCGAATGCATCTGCTGACTATCATGCTGTCATCGGCGCGCACATCAGTCAGTCTGCTTATGAGATTACCAGAGAGCTGGCTGATAAGATTGTTAATTTGGTGTGTATCAGTGATTTGGTGGCTATGGATAACGATAAGCTGTATCAAGCCATCATTACAGACAGCCAAGATGATGATAAATGCCTGATAAATATAGATAAATTAACTAGATTGCAACTAGAAAATCTAGGCGTGCAGGTCGTAAACGAATCATCGCTGTGTACTTATACAGACCCAAGGTTTTACTCTTATCGTGCGCAAACACACGCCAAAAAGAGCGCAACAGGCCGTATGGCGACCATCATTGTCAAGTTATGATTGGTGTATTGATATTGTAATAACAAAGCAATGCTAATTTATACACCGATACCGACTGTCCAAACATTAACATCCAAGGCTAATCTTTAAAGTTAGATATCTAAAACCAACTTTCTAACAGATAGAATCCTTGTGAATCCGCGACCTTTTTGGTGGCGGATTTGTTCTTTATGGGGGAATTGGTTGGGGTGAGTATGATGGGGCTGTCTGTTTTGGTGGGTGTGTTGGCATTGAGCGCGGCCTTTTGGGCAGCGTTTGGCGTAAGCGTGATAGGCAGAGGGCTTCTGGCTACCTGAATGTGCTGGCAGCCCGATAGTGTCACGATGCTCGTTAATGTTAAAGTTAAAATGCACTTAGACATCATCGTGCTGACCATGTTGGATCTTTGATGATGCCAGTAGTAGGCAGGATGGTCTCACGACCTGTATTTAGCTGCTTGATGATAAGCTTGCTGTCATTGCCCATCTGAGTGCTATAGACGATGCTTGTGCCATTGGGTGAGAAGCTTGCCATACCTTCGGTGCCGATTTTTGCGATGGTTTTTGGGTTGGTGCCGTTGATGTTAGCAACGATAAGGTTACTGCCTTGCGTGTAGGCTAGGCGTGTACCATCATGGCTGACTCTAGGGCTACTGCCTGTGGTGATGCGAATTGGGGTGTTGTTATTTAGGCGGTAGATGCTTTGGCTGCGAGAGCCATTATCAGCGGTAAAGATGATTTGACTGTTAGGCAGATAAGATGGTGAATTCTCGGCACCGTCTAGCTGAGTGATGGTGCTGAGTCGATTGGCAACTAAGTCAAGTCGGTAAATATTCGGGTTGTCGTTGTCATGGCTGCCTGAGAATAGCAGAGCGTTGCCATCCGATGAAAAGGCAGGCGATAGATTGCTGCCTTTAAATGGCGTGACGAGTGTTTTTTGATCGCTACCCAGTTCTTGAATATAGATAAGCGGTAGCTCATCTTGGTGCAGTATGGTGTAGGCAAGCTTAGTGCCATCTGGTGAGAATGCGGGTGTTAATATGGATCCATTGATCGTCTGAATGTTCTTAACGTTCTGTGTGGCGACATCCATGACTTTAAGTGTGGAGATTTTTTGATTGGCTTTGCCTATCTCCTCAACATAAGCAATCTTACCAACTAAGTCGTTCGTCGTACCGGTGATGGCAGCATAGATCTTATTGCTGATGGCTATCGCGGCGGCTTGTAATTCTTGAGTGCTGCTACCAGAGATGTGTGTTTGACGCGCACCGATGAGCTTGGCGGCGCCGAGGTCGACGATCTCAAAATTGGTTGCAGCCTTATCGCCTAGGATGGTATGGCTGCTACCGATAACGACATACTGATATCCGGTGTTGCGCCACGCATGGATGTTATTGATGACATCTTCGGCGTTTTGAGGATGGCTAGGCAGGTTGTTGTCGCTGCTTTTTAATTCGGTGTTATTAAGATGTGTTAATGTCAAGTCGCTTAGGGTTTGATTGCCCAAAAATGGCACGATCGCTACCTGGTTTGGGTTTGTTATGCCTGCCTTTGTGACTTGTAGCACCAGATCTTCAGCATGTGCAGCTGATGTGACTGACATGACTATGGCTAATGATAGGGATACGGCGCTTAGTAATCGTAAGGTAAATTTTGTGTGCATATAATATCCTATTATTATTGAGTGCTGCTGAATTCAATGGTCAGAGAGTTTTGTAGTCCGGCCATCTCGCTTATTGGCGAGCTGTCATAGATGGCCGCCGTAGCACTCGAAGCAATCTCTTGATCGCCACTACCAATTCGAACGCCCGTGACATTGCCTGCATCATCAAGCTGTATCGTGATCTTAAGTTTCTTACCACCTGCGTCATTATATTTTTCCCATGCCATGATGATGCGCGCTGTGGCAGCGCTTGCGGCTTGTTTTAGATCGGCACTGGGCGTGGTCTTCGGCGTAGTGTTGTCTTGGGCGGCTGGTGCATCGATGGATGCCGATCCTTGTGTATCATAAGTCATTATGGTTTCATCAATGGACGGATGTTCGATGTGCTCATATTCATACACCGGCGGATGGCTAGGCTGCTGAACGTCTTGGGTTGGCTGCCATGTTGACTGACTGGGCGCGCTTGATCTGAATGTCGGTTGAAATTCTGCTGTGTCGCCTTCATTATGATGACTGGTTTTTTGAGCGACTGCGTTACTTACCGAACGGATGCGTTTTGCATCTGCTTGGGATAAAATCTGAGCTTCTAGAACATTGACCTTAGGCGGCTGTGCAGGCTTTACCGACAGCATCGCCACGATTGCAAGCAAATGAAGCAGTATTGCCACTAGAATGACAATCAAAATGGTGGATTTTGTGAGTCTTGCAGGCTGAATATTGACTGGCTGCTGGTGGGAGGTGGCGCTACTCATGGGGCTCATAGATGGGCTAAAACTTGAATTATTTTATCATAGTTTTGGGTGCTTGCCTATTTGTCGATATTATTGACTGCAAGCACAAGAACAAAATTGCGCCCATGCCAAAAGTCCATTACAATATTGCCAAAGCTACTAAAATTTGCCTGTTAATTGATTTGTATGTCGGTACAGGCAACTTTGAAGTATTATCAATCAAAATCTCGGTATCATAAATGAACCAACTATCAATACCACATCATCCAAACGCCATCTAAAGTTTACATTTTAACTTAAATACAACACCAAATATCTAAGAACAACGATGAATAATTTACCAGTATTAGCCAAAGATCAACACTATCTACGCAGACTCGCCAGAGAAATAAAGCACGCCCACTGCGAAGACAAAACAAAAAAACAAGCACGGTTTGATGAGATCGCTCAGCGCTCACGCGAGGCCGTGCAGGCGCGCATCGATAATATTCCTGCCAATCTGCCTGAGCTTTTGAATCAAGATCTGCCGGTGACCAGAGAGGCGGACACCCTCATTCAAGCCATCAAAGATCATCAAGTCATCATCGTCGCAGGTGAGACAGGTTCGGGTAAGACAACCCAGCTGCCTAAGCTTGCCATGCTGGCTGGTCGCGGCATCACAGGGCAAATCGGACATACGCAGCCAAGACGTCTGGCGGCGCGTTCGGTGGCTGGACGCATCAGCGAGGAGGTGGGCGAGAGCCTTGGCAAGACAGTGAGCTTCAAGGTGAGGTTCACCGAAGAGGGTGGTCAGCACAGCATCGTTAAGCTGATGACGGATGGTATTTTGCTCGCTGAGCTTGGTTCGGATAGGTTTTTGACACGTTATGACACCATCATCATTGATGAAGCACATGAACGTAGTCTTAATATTGATTTTATTTTGGGTTATCTAAAGAGCCTGCTGCCAAAGCGCCCAGACCTAAAAGTCATCATCACATCTGCCACGCTAGACACACAGCGATTCGCTGATTATTTTGCTAAGAATGGTAAGCCTGCACCTGTATTTAGTGTTGAAGGGCGTAGCTATCCTGTGGAGGTGCGCTATCGCCCTTTGACTGATCAGATCATAGCCAGCCATGACGACGATGCCTTTGATGAGGCTGAGGATAATCTACCCAGAGCCTTAACGGCAGCGGTGGCAGAATGCTTTGATGATGCCGCCAAAAAAGGTCATCCGCATCAGGCTGATATCCTAGTTTTTGCCAGTACAGAAGCTGAGATTCGAGAGCTTCAAGATATTCTAACTACATATGCGCCGCCGCATACCGAAGTATTGCCGCTTTTTGCTCGTCAGAGTTTCGCTGAGCAGCAGAGAATCTTTGCGCCATCGGGCAAGGGTCGGCGCATCATCATCGCCACCAACGTCGCAGAGACTGCCTTGACTGTGCCGAACATTCGCTACGTCATTGATTTGGGTTTTGCGCGTATCAGTCGTTATAACTACCGTTCACGCATCCAAAGACTGCCCATCGAGGCCATCAGTCAGGCAGCAGCCAATCAGCGTAAAGGTCGCTGTGGTCGTATCGGCGATGGCGTTTGTATCCGCTTGTATTCTGAAGAGGATTTCAACGCGCGCCCTGAGTTTACTGAGCCTGAGATTCTGCGTACGAATTTGGCAAGTGTGATTTTACAGATGGCGCGGTTGAACTTAGGCGATGTGGCTGAATTTGATTTCATCACGCCGCCAGATTTTCGTTTGGTGAATGATGGTAAGAAGCTATTGCTTGAGCTTGGGGCGATTCATGATGCACCAACCAAGACCGCCATCAAAAAACGCAAAAACACCCTAAGCAGTCTAACCAAAATCGGTCAGCTAATGGCGAAAATGCCGATTGATCCGCGCCTTGCCAGGATGCTGGTCGCAGGTGATCATTTTGACTGTTTGGCAGACATGCTTATCATTGTATCTGCGTTGGCGGTGCAGGACGTGCGTGAGCGCCCGATGAATAAGCAAGCCCAAGCCGACCAAAAACACGCCTTATTCCGCCGTGATAATTCTGACTTTTTGTTTTATTTGGAGCTGTATCAGGCGTTATTTGGGCTGCATGAGATCAATGATAATCAGCCGCTTAGTAGTAATGCAAGGCGAAATTTTGCCAAAAAACACTACCTTAGCTTTACGCGCATTCGTGAATGGCAAAAGACTCATGAACAGCTGTCTGCGATGATGGCAGAATTGGGCTTTGAAATCAAAAAACCTGAAGATCAAGATTCTAAAGATACACCAAAAATCGACACAAAAAAAGGCATGCGCCTATCGCTCAACAAAAAAGCCATCAAAAAGAACAAAGGCGTCAGCCTAAACGTGCTAAAATCCATCAGTGCCAATGGCGTACTTGACAAAGCCGCCATTCAATATGCCAATATCCACCGCGCATTATTAACCGCGCTTTTATCCTTTGTGGCGCATAAAACGGACACACTGGGTGAATATCTCATGGCGCGCAGCCAAAAGGCGCGCATCTTTCCAGCCAGCACCCTGCACAAAAAAGGCGTGGATTGGCTTATGGCGTTCGAGGTGGTGGAGACCTCTCAGGTGTACATGCGCTGCAATGCCAAGATCGAGCCTGAGTGGATCGTATCAGCCGCGGCGGATCTTTTAAAATACCATTACTTTGAACCGCATTGGTCAAAAAAGACAGGGCGAGTTCGCGCCTATATGCAGATCAGCTTGTTTGGACTGATTGTTGTTGCCAAAGAGCTGACCAACTATGAGCCTGTGGACATTGAGCACGCCAGAGAGATCTTTATCCGTGATGCATTGGTGGGGGATAATTATGGTTTTAATGCCAAATTCCTAACGCATAACACCGCCAAAATCAAAGACGTGGAGCGCATCGAAGATAAGCTTCGTCGCCGAGATCTGTTGGTGGATGAAGAGCGGCTTTATCAATTTTATCATCAA
Source organism: Moraxella sp. (assembly GCF_024227015.1). GTDB lineage: Bacteria > Pseudomonadota > Gammaproteobacteria > Pseudomonadales > Moraxellaceae > Moraxella. The sequence goes on along the minus strand of NZ_JAAELD010000222.1, from coordinate 7,180 downwards.
CAAATCCCTAGCCATATCGCCAGTCGAAAGGCATTTGAAGAGTTTTATCACGAAAAAGCAAGCGAAAATCCTAACTTCTTGTTTTTTGAAGATGATGATGTGCTCAATGAAAACATCAACGCCAATCAGGACTTTCCTGAGACATGGCAACTTGGCAGGGTTAAGTTGCCGCTGTCTTATGTTTTTGACCCAAGTTCGGACGATGATGGTGTGACCGTGCGCGTGCCGATCAAGGCGTTGTCCCAGATTGATCCGGTGGCGCTACTGTGGGGGGTTGCAGGTTGGCGCTATGAATTGGTGCTGCAACTATTAAAAACTCTGCCCAAAGAACTGCGCCGCCAAATCGTCCCAATTCCAGATACGACGGACAAGATTTTTGATAAATTAAATGCCGATAGCGGCGTGGGGCTGCTCAATCAGCTGTCTGATAACCTGCTGCGTCTGGGCGTGCGTGTCAGCCCCAATGATTTTGACCCTACCAAAGTAGATAACTACCTAAGACCGCTTATCTGTGTGGTGGATGATAAGAATCACATCATCGAAAAAAGCCGAGACTTAGAGCGATTAAAAGCGCGCCACACCACGACCATTCGCCAAGAAGTGATGGTTGAAGAGGGCTTGCACCATGTATTCCCTGAGCATTTTGATTTTGTGCGTAATAAACACACCTCTGGCGTGGTCATGCAAGAATTCTCCGCATTAAAGGCGGACAAGGCAGGCACGGCGGTGTCGATTGCTCAATTTACCGAACTAAAATCCGCCTTAAATACGCATAAGCAGGGCGTGCTGGCGCTCATCAAATCAAAGCTTGGCGCCAAACAAAAGCAGCTCACCAGTCAGGTGGATAAGGCATTTAAATTAGCGTTCGCGCCACTTGGCGACCTTGAGAAGCTAAAAGCCATCGTCATTGATGCGACCTTGCAGGCGTGCTTTTATGATCACGCGCCAAGATTCATCGACAGCTCCAGCGAGGATGCTCGACAGCACATTGGCGCGCTTATTGATGATGAGGCGTCTTGGCTGGTTGAGCATTTGCCTTTTGATGCTGATGAGTTCAACGCGACCCGAGATAAGATTTTAGGTGAATTTCTCTTGACTGGACAAAGCGTTCTTAAGACTCTAAAAGACATCTACACCGCTTGGCAGACGGCGCGCGGTAAGCTGCTCATGCTGGATAGTGAGATTTTTGGCGAGAGTATTGAGGATGTCGAGGATCAATTGGATGATTTGGCGTTGTCGAATTTTGTGTATCGTACGGATGTCGTGCGCTGGCGAGAATATCCGCGTTATCTGCAGGCGTTAAACACCCGATTGGACCGCTTGACTCACAACCTAGATGCCGACCTTGACGGAGTTTATCTGCTTGATGTGCACATGGAACGGCTCGCCAATCGCGTACATGACCCGAAGATCGCCGAATATCGCTGGCTCATCGAAGAATATCGCATCAATCTATTCGCCCAGCCCATGAAGACAAAATCGCCCGTATCCACCAAGCGACTTGAGAAACTGTGGGCGAGCTTAAACACAAAATAAGTAGTTTATAACCATACAAAAAACCCTTAAATTAGTGAAAAATTGTTCACTAATTTAAGGGAAGTTGTGATAAAATTTTACAACTGGTTACATCTTTTGTGATAAACTAAAGGCAGTTTATTATATTAATAGTGAATAATACTAAGGATTATTTATGCCAATTTATCTTACTGCGACAGGGCTACACACCCCAAAAGACAAAATCACCAACGAAGAGCTCGTGGCGACTTTTAACACCTATGTGGATAATTATAACCGTGATAATGCCGCTGCGATCGAAGCAGGCGAGAAAGTCGCTTTGCAGCATTCTACCGCTGAATTCATCGAAAAAGCATCAGGCATCAAGTCTCGCTATGTCATCGACAAAAAAGGCATCCTAGATCCTGAAATCATGGCGCCAGTTTTCCCTGCGCGTAAGCTTGGCGAAGAGCTGTCCATCATGGCAGAGATGGGTGTTGATGCACTCCAAAAAGCCCTAGACGCTGCAGGACTTAAAGGCGAAGACTTAGATGGCATCATCTGCGCTTGTTCTAACTTCCAGCGCGTGTATCCAGCCATCGCCATCGAGATTCAAAACGCCATCGGCATAAAGGGCGGTTTTGCTTTTGATACCAATGTGGCGTGTAGTGCGGCGACTTTTGGCATTGCTCAGGCTGCTGGCATGATTAAGGCGGGTCTTGGTAAGCGCGTGGCGGTGGTGAACGTTGAGATCACTTCAGCTCATCTAAATTGGCGTAATCGTGACAGCCATTTCATCTTTGGTGACATCGCGGCAGCCACCATCATCGAAGAGCTAGACATACCAAAAGGCTATGAAGTTCTCGACTGCAAGCTCTACACTCAGTTCTCAGCCAACATCAAGAACGAATACGGCTTCATGGACAGAAGTGAATATCTGGCAGCAGGTCAAGACATTCATGCTGACATTAAAGAACCTGTAACAGATAAGTTGTTCTTACAAGAAGGGCGTAAAGTATTCAGAGAGGTCTGTCCGAAAGTATCTGAAATCATCAGTACTCACTTAGCTGAAAACAACATTGATAATCAAAAGGTTAAGCGCTTATGGCTGCATCAAGCCAATATTAACATGATTGATCTTATCCTGCGTACTGTGATGGGCAAAGAGGCGGATAAAGCCATTGCACCGATCGCTATCACCGAATATGGTAACACCAGTTCTGCAAGCCCGATGATTGCCTTTCATGAGCACCAAGATGGCGTTGAAAGTGGTGATCTTGGGGTGATTTGCTCATTTGGTGCAGGTTATTCCATCGGTTCTGTCATTGTGAAGAAAGTTTAATTACTGATAAACACCTCAACTTTACTTGAGGTGTTTTTTTGCTCTCTATAATTTATTTAACATAATACATATAATTGATGTCAAAGACTAAAATAAAAGCCATGCTGTTAAAATGGAACTTTCTTAGTTTAACCGCAAGCTTCATGGCGAATTTGGATGACAATATTTTGGTGTCTGGCTTAGCATCTGTTATAATGCATGTTTTATTTAGATGTTGATATGATGAATCCTCAAGCCTACCAAGCCCAGTTGTCCGCTAAGATCGAACGCGTTCAATCACAGTTTGCAGAATTTAACCCGCCAACTTTAGAAGTCTATGAATCACCTGTCAGTAATTTTCGTCAGCGCGCTGAATTTAGAATTTGGCATACCGAAGATGATTTGTTCTATGCGATGTTCGAGCGCAATGATTCGGGCAATAAGAGTGTCGCACGCGTGGATGAATTTCCCATAGCGAGCAGGGCGATTAACGAGCTGATGCCGATTTTACTTGACCATCTTAAGGCCGATCCGCTGCTGTCAGAGCGATTATTTGAAGTGCATTTTTTGAATACCCTGTATGGGCAAATGCTGGTTACGCTCATCTACCACAAGAAGCTGGGCGAGTCATGGCAGGCTTTGGCGAATGATCTGGCTGATAAATTAAACATCAAACTCATCGGACGCAGCCGCGGACAAAAAATAGTATTGTCCGATGATTTCGTCGTCGAGAAGATGACGGTGAGCATTAAGGGGCAAGACGAGGATTTTTATTATCAGCAGATTGAAGGTGGGTTTAGTCAGCCTAATGCTTATGTGTGCCGCCACATGCTTAATTTCGCCTGCGATGTGGCGGACAAAATCAGCCAAAATGACCAGAGGGATCTGCTGGAGTTGTACTGTGGCAATGGCAATTTTACCCTGCCATTGTCTAAATATTTTAATCGAGTGCTTGCCACTGAGCTGGCAAAATCGTCGGTAAACTCAGCCAAATGGGCGGTTGACCATAACGACATCCAGAATATTGCCATCGCGCGTCTGTCTGCCGAAGAGTTCAGTCAGGCGCATAATGGCGAACGTGAATTTAGACGATTGGCCGAGAGCGATATCGATATCAAATCTTACGATTTTAATACTGTATTTGTTGATCCGCCGCGCGCAGGAATTGATGATGAGACGTTAAAGATTTTGGCGAATTTTGAGAATATTATTTATATCTCGTGCAATCCTGATACACTGTTCGATAATTTGCAGATGCTATATCACACGCATGAAATCAAGCGTTTTGCGTTATTTGATCAATTTCCCTACACACATCACATCGAAAGCGGTGTTTGGCTTGTCAAGAGATAATCAGCATTCTAGCGCCGTCTTTAGCGCAATATCAATGTCTTGTCTGGCAAGCCATCGCTTATAATCAGGCGGTATGTCTTTGAATTCTTTGCCTTTGTGCTTGCCAAATGGCATGGTCTTAGGCAGGCAATTCAAGAACAGCGTCTCAAAGTCATCCGCTTCAATGCGCTCATTCAACGCCATCAGCACCTTATGGGTAAACAGCACATCAAAATATGCCCCATGCGCGTGCATCTCATAAGTCTGCCTATCATCTGGATAAAAGTGCGTCAGTAGCGCGCCAAGGCTAAACTTGGGCAGCCCACCAAAAAATTTCCGCGCCAGTATGCAGGTACAAATCGGCTTGATGTTTGATATATCAACGCCTGCATTTTTAAGGACTCTGAGATCATAACTGATGTGATGACCGATGAGATAGGTGGTCTGTGGCATGACAAAACTGGTGTGGGGCGGGCATTCTGCGACGTCTTCATCATAGATGCCGGTGACTTTACTGGCGCCATATTCGATGGGTTTTTGAGGGTTGAACCGAGCGTTAAAATGCTGACCTGTCGGCATAAGAAGGGTGTCAATCTCAAGCCATGCGATTTCGGTGGCATGAGGGTCTTTGGTGCCTGTGGTCTCGGTGTCTAAAATCAGCGCATGGGCAGAAGTATTCATCTGGTAAGTTTAAATTTTAAAAAGATTGGGCGGATTATACCAAAAATTTAATGCAAAAATCGTCAAAATATGGCAAAATAACCCGTTTAAAATTAGCTTATAAATACCATGAAAGAGAGCCTACGCCACCGCCTAGACCAAATGGCGGACAGATTTGAAGAAGTGACCGCCTTATTATCTGACCCTGACACGATCAGCGACAGTAAGAGATTCCGTGCCTTGTCGGTTGAGCATAGCGATTTGTCCGAGCTTGTGGACGCTTGGGGAAAGTTTTGCCAAGCTGAAGAAGATTTGGCAACCGCCAATGAAATGCTGTCCGACCCTGACATGAAAGAGATGGCAGAAGAAGAGATTGATGCTGCCAAAGCTGAGATTGAGCGTCTGGGCGATGTGCTAAATGTTCTAATGCTGCCCAAGGATCCCAACGACAAGGCGACCGCCTTTTTGGAAATTCGAGCAGGGACAGGGGGCGATGAAGCGGCGATATTTAGTGGCGATTTGTTCCGTATGTACCAAAAATATGCCCAAAGTCAAGGTTGGCAGGTGGAAGTCTTATCTGCTAACGAAGGCGAGCATGGTGGCTACAAAGAAATCATCACCCGAGTGTCGGGCGTGGGCGTGTATGGGCGACTCAAATTTGAAAGTGGGGCTCATCGGGTTCAGCGTGTGCCAGCCACCGAGTCACAGGGACGTGTACATACGTCCGCTTGTACGGTTGCCATTATGCCTGAGATTGAGCTTGATGATACGGTTGATATTAATCCTGCTGACCTACGCATTGACACCTATCGCTCAAGTGGGGCGGGCGGTCAGCACGTCAATACCACTGATTCTGCCGTGCGAATCACTCACATTCCCACAGGCGTGGTTGCCGAATGCCAACAAGAACGCTCACAGCACGCCAACAAAGACAAGGCGATGAAAATGCTTGTCGCCAAAATCCAACAAGCCAAAGTCCAAGCCCAGCTTGACGCCACAAGCGACATGAGACGAAATTTGGTGGGTTCAGGCGACCGCTCCGAGCGTATCCGCACCTATAATTTCCCGCAAGGACGCATGACCGACCACCGTATCAATCTGACGCTTTATAAGCTAGATGCCATTATGGAAGGCGATTTGGGGGAATTATTGGATGCACTCTTGCGTGAACACCAAGCTGACCTAATGGCTAGCGTTGGTGGTGAATAACTAAGAGTGTACAGCATGAAAGGTTTTATTCCTGCCAAATTTACGCCAATTGTCTTTGCGTTTTATATGTCTGGCATCATGGCATTCTTGATGTCGGCGGTGTTGGTCGCGGTGAATACTGGCTTTGGTGGTGATTATTTTACACGTGTGATTGGCGCGTATTTGATTGCTTTTCCGATTGCTTTTGTTTGTGTGGCGATACTAAGACCTGTTGTGATGAAATTGGTTGATTTAACCATCAAAAAATCGTGAGACCAATATAATGAGATTGAAGCTTGTAGTGATATTGGCGTTCTCTATATTAGGCTGTGCTCATTCACCTAATATAGAAAATGAGAAAATCACACCCAAAAAAGTAAAATTTCAATCCAAAAACGCAAGCCTTGCCGAGATTGACGAATGTCAAAAACAAGGTGGCAAGGTGGAGAAAGTCGGTGTACTGCAATTTGATAAATGCATCATCACTTATCCCGATGCGGGCAAAATGTGCACCAAAGGCGATGATTGCCAAAGTGGGACATGCGAGCCAAAATCTAATAATGCACTCAAGCCAACCGAGGCAATCACAGGCGTATGTAAAGCGGATAACAACCCGTTTGGCTGTCGCAGCTTTATTGAAAATGGACAGGTGCTGACACTGTGCGTGGATTAAAGCTTTTGATTGTGCTAGGCTGATTGATTATTGTATAAATAAAGTTGGCTACAAATCAGCATCAGAAGCGATATTTAACCAGATTCAAAATTTAATTTAATGTTCTAAGGCGTAATTATGTCAAATAACCAACCTCAAACCGAACTTATCGACACCAACGAACTTATTCGCCAACGTCTTGAAAAGCTAGATGTATTAAAACAAAAGGCAAGCGAGCAAGGCAAAACCGCTTATCCAAATACCTTTAAACCTGCCGACTACTGTGCCGATTTGCAAGACAAATTTGCCGATGTGGATAAAGCAACCTTAGAAGCCGATGCCGAAGCAGGCAATAAGACTTATGCTAAAGTGGCTGGGCGTGTCATGCTAAACCGTGGCTCGTTTATCGTGATTAGCGACATGACAGGGCGGATTCAGCTGTATGTAGATAGAAAAGGCTTGCCTGCTGAGACTTTGGAGTTGATTAAATCCTTAGATTTGGGTGATATTGTTGGGGCGAGCGGTTATATCGG
>NZ_JAAELD010000221.1 GCF_024227015.1 Moraxella sp. | reverse complement strand
AGGAATTAACGGCGCTTAAACAAACCACCCAAAATCTTCATGCCCATTCCGGCTACGTCGTCAACGATGCTGCCATCGCCATCTTTGTCGAGGAATGAAGAAACCAATCCCATCATCGGGTCTTTGTCTTTGCGTCCACCAACAGTGCCAGAGAGAAGACTCATCAAGCCACCTACATCGAGGCCGCTTTGGCGCTTCTGCTGGCCAAGTGTACCCATAACGAGCGGTGCGAGCATGCTCATCAGATTTCCTGTATTGCCGGAAGAAAGGCCACTCATTTTGCTGATCATGTCGATAGCACCACCTTGGCGATCGCCTAGCAAGTGCTTCAGGATGCCGCCACCATTGAGCATTTTTGAGTGCTCAGGTTTTGCGTTTTGACCGCTGAGCATACCCATTACATCGTCGAGGATGCTACCATCGTGATCGTTTTCAAGTGCGTTGTTGAGTGACTGTGCACCATCCTCTGTGGATGCATTTTTTGCTAATGCGCCCATCAAAGTGGACATGATGCCAGAAGCTGCTGCAGCAGTTTGTTCTTTGTCAGCGCCGCCCATTTGTTGGCTTAGCATATCGAGCATTCCGTCGGATAGTTGACCATTCAAGAGGTCCATTAAATCTGCCATGTATTCAAGTTTAAAATTGAGAAAAATAAACAGT